>CAIMSN010000093.1 GCA_903844135.1 uncultured Rhodospirillales bacterium
ACTGACCGCCACCACCTGAGCGGAGCATGGCCCGGACGGAATGCCCTACGCCTCCTCCAGCCACGACTCGATCAGCAGCCTGGCGATCGCCGTCACGTCCGGGATGGTGAAATCGGCCGGGTCGGCGTCGCGCACCTCCTGTCGCGTCACCCAGCGCGCATGCACGATCTCGCTGGCGTCGATGGTCAGCGCGGTCTCCTCCGCCTCGGCGTGGAAGCCCAGCATCAGCGAGCCGGGGAACGGCCAGGGTTGGCTCGCCAGGTAGCGCACGTCGCGCACCCGGACGCCCACCTCCTCGAACACCTCGCGCGCCACCGCCTCCTCGGCGCTCTCGCCGGGTTCGACGAAGCCGGCCAGCGCCGAGATCGCGTTGCCGGGCGGAAACCGCACGCCGCGCGCCAGCAGCGCCCGCTCGCCATGCCGCACCAGCATGATCACCACCGGATCGGTGCGCGGGAAATGCAGATGCCCCTGGTCGCAGCTCAGCCTGTGGCCGCCCTGCTCCGGAACCAGGGCGTGGCCGCAGCTTCCGCAGAACCGGTGCGTGCGCCGCCAGTGGTGCATGCCGCGCGCCTGCGCCAGCAGCGCCGGCTCGCCGTCCGGCAGCAGCGGCGCCAGCGGCCGCAGCGCCTCGAACGGCCCGGCGCCCGGCGGCAGCAGCGCCAGCGGCGCGTCGTGCGCATCCAGGTCGACCGAGAAGATCGGCCCCTGCGCATCGCGTCCGAGATAGGTCCAGGGCAGCCGGTCGAGCCCGGCCTCTGGCGACGGGAACGCCGACCGATTCGGCATCAGCAGGCGCAGCCCGCCCTCCTTGCCGGCGCGGTCGAACGCATGCTGGCCGCGCCAGAGCGGGATGAACCGGGCGGCGGGATCGGCCCGCCAGGCGGCGATCAGCGTCTCCTCGGCGCGGTCGTTGGCGGTGCGATCGTGCCGGCCGCCGCTGAAGAAAGTCGTGTGCAATCCCGTCTCCTCGCCGCCGCCTCACGCCGCATCTTGTGGCCCACCCCGGGACATGTGTTAAGACACCGCCGGGAGGTCGGCAGCGGACGGGCGCCTTGCCAACCCGGTCAGGTCCGGAAGGAAGCAGCCGCAGTGAGTTTCCGCTCGGGTCGTTCGTTCGGCCTCCCACCCCTCCCATGAGCCACGGCGACATCGTCGGCGACGACCCCGACTCCGGCCTGCCGGAGCCGCCTCCCGATGACGGCCCCGGCCTGTTCGGCGCGCCGGCCGTTGCCGCGACGCCGGTGCCCCCCACCACGTCGCAGACCCCGTATCGGGTGCTGGCGCGCGCCTACCGGCCGGCCAGCTTCGACGACCTGATCGGCCAGGACGCGATGGTGCGCATCCTGCGCCGCGCCTTCCAGCTCGGCCGCGTCGCCCACGCCTTCATGCTCACCGGCGTCCGCGGCGTCGGCAAGACCACCAGCGCCAGGATCATCGCCAGGGCGCTGAACTGCATCGGACAGGACGGCAATGGCGGTCCCACCGCCGACCCGTGCGGGGTCTGTCCGAACTGCACCGCGATCCTCGCCGACCGCCACCCCGACGTGCTGGAGATGGACGCCGCCTCGCGCACTGGGATCGAGGACGTCCGCGAGATCATCGAGGCCACGCGCTTCCGGCCGATGCAGGCCCGCATGAAGGTCTTCATCATCGACGAGGTGCACATGCTCTCGCGCAACGCCTTCAACGCGTTGCTCAAGACGCTCGAGGAGCCGCCGGCGCAGGTGACCTTCATCTTCGCCACCACCGAGCTGCGCAAGGTGCCGGTGACGGTGCTGTCGCGCTGCCAGCGTTTCGACCTGCGACGCGTGTCGATTGCCGAGCTCTCGGCGCATTTCGCCAGGATCGCCGACCGGGAGGGCGTTTCCATCACCGCCGACGCGCTGGCGCTGATCGCTCGCGCCGCCGACGGCTCGGTACGCGACGGCCTGTCGCTGCTCGACCAGGCGATCGCCCAGGGTGCCGGAAACGGCGCCGAGATCCGGGGTGCCGAGGACGAGGATGGCGGCCCGGCCGGGGCGATCGGCGCCGCCATGGTCGCCGACATGCTGGGCCTGGCCGATCGCGGCCTGGTGTTCGACCTGCTCGACGCCGTCATGGCCGGTCGCGCCGATACCGCTCTGTCCATCACCGATCGCGCCCATGCGCGCGGCGCCGATCTCGGGCTGATGCTGGCCGACCTGCTGGAGCTGATCCATACCGTCTCGCGTTTGAAGGCGATCCCGGCGCTGCGCGACTCCAACGAGCTGCCGGAGGCGGAGCGCGTGCGCGGTGCCGCTCTGGCCGATGCGCTGTCGGTGCCGGTGCTGGGCCGGGCCTGGCAGATGCTGCTCAAGGGCGTCGCCGAGGTCGAGGGCGCGCCGGACCGCAGGGAGGCGGCGGAGATGGTGCTGATCCGTCTCTGTCATGTCGCCGAGCTGCCGACGCCTGGCGAGCTGGTGCGCCAGATCCAGGCGCAGGCAAGCGGAGAGCGTTCCGGAGCGTCGATCTCGCCGGCGGTGCCCGCCCCGCCGGCAGCGCCCGCCCAGCCGGCAGCGCGCAGCGCGTCGGTCGGGTTGTCCGGCGGCGGTGCCCTGCGGGCGCCGGCGCCCGACCGATCGCCGCAACCAGACGCCCCGCCCGGGACGCCGGCGCAGGCGACCGCGCCGATCGTCGCGCCGGACGCGCCGGTGCCGCCGTCGCTCAGGAGCTGGCGCGAGGTGGTGGCCTTCGTGGCGGCGCAGCGCGAGGCGATGCTGCATGGCCATCTGCGCCATTGCGCCCATCTGGTCCGGTTCCGCGCTCCGGTGATCGAGCTGGCGCTGGACCCGCAGGCGCCGCGCGACCTGTCGCAGCGGCTGGCCGCGTTGCTCAGCCAGGCCACCGGCACGCGCTGGACCATCGCCGTGGTGCGCGGTCCCGGCGAGCCGACCCTGGCCGAGCAGGCCGGGCTGGTGGACGCCGACCGCACCCGCGACGCCGCGTCGCACCCTCTGGTGCAGGCGATCCTGGCCGCCTTCCCGGGCGCCACGCTCGGCCCGGTGCGCGACAGCACGCTCGATGCGTACGGCCTGCCGCCTGAGCCCGGACCCGACGAACCCCTTCTCGCCGATGGCGAGCCGCCCGACATGGAGTTCGCACCGCTCGATTCCGAGCCGGTCGGCCTCGAAGACCTCGACGATTCCCACCAGACGGAGACAGCCCGATGAAGAACCTCGCAGGCCTGATGAAGCAGGCCAGCCAGATGCAGTCGAAGATGGAGGAGATGCAGGCCGGCCTTGCCACGATCGAGGTCGAGGGCAGCGCCGGCGCCGGGATGGTGATGGTGACGCTGACCGGCAAGGGCGACCTGAAGCGGATCAAGGTCGATCCCAAGCTCGCCGACCCGGCCGAGACCGAGATGCTCGAGGATCTGATCGTCGCCGCCCATGCCGAGGCGCGCCGCCATCTGGAGGCGCGCACCGCCGAGGAGATGCAGAAAGTCACCGGCGGGCTCAACCTGCCGCCGGGCCTCAAGCTGCCGTTCTGACCGGTCATGGGAGGGCCGGAGATCGAGCGGCTGATCGCGCTGCTGTCGCGGCTGCCGGGCTACGGTCCGCGCAGCGCCCGTCGCGCCGCCCTCACCCTGCTGCGTCAGCCGCAATCCAGGCTGCTGCCGCTCGCCAGCGCCATGGAGCAGGCGGCGCGCACGGTCCGCACCTGCAGCCTGTGCGGCAACCTCGACAGCCGCGATCCGTGCGCGATCTGCACCGATCCCGGGCGCGACCAGGCGCTGATCTGCGTGGTCGAGGGGGTGGGCGATCTCTGGGCGCTGGAGCGGGCGTCGGTGCATCGCGGCCTGTATCACGTGCTGGGCGGCACGCTGTCGGCGCTTGGCGGCACCGGCCCCGACGATCTCAGCACCCAGCCGCTGCTGAGCCGGATCGAGGCCGGCGGCGTGCGCGAGGTGATCCTGGCGCTGGGCGCCACGGTCGAGGGCGCCACCACCACGCACTGGCTGGCGGAACGCCTGGCCGGCTTCGGGGTGACGGTCAGCCGGGTCGGGCAGGGGGTGCCGATGGGCGGCGCGCTCGACGTGCTCGATGACGGCACGCTGGCCGCGGCGCTGATGGCCAGGCGGGTATGAGGCGGCCGGCATGAGCGTGATCTGGCCGATCCCGTCGGCGATTCCGCGCGCCGCTCTGGTCACCGGCGGGGCCGCCAGGCTCGGGCAGGCGATGGCGCTGGCGCTGGCCGAGGCCGGCTTCGCTGTGGCGATCCATGCCAGGCATGCCGACGACCGCACCCGCGACACGCTGAAGGCGCTGGAAGCGCTCGGCGTGCGCCACGCGCTGGTCACCGCCGACCTCTCGCGCGAGGACCAGACCGAGGGGCTGGTCGCCCGCGCCGCCGCCGCGGTCGGCCCGCTCGGCGTGCTGGTCAACAATGCCAGCACCTTCGAGCGCGACGAGATCGACGATTCCGACCGCGCCTCCTGGGACCGGCACCTCGAGCCCAACCTGCGCGCGCCATTCGTGCTGATGCAGGATTTCGCGCGCCAGCTTCCGTCCGGCGCGCAGGGCATGGTGCTCAACATGCTCGACCAGCGGGTCTGGTCGCTCACGCCGCATTTCGTCTCCTACACGCTGTCCAAGGCCGGGCTGTGGGCGCTGACCCAGAGCATGGCGCTGGCGCTGGCGCCGCGCGGCATCCGGGTGAACGCGATCGGACCCGGTCCGGCGCTGCCGAGCCCGCGCCAGGACCTGGCGCAGTTCCAGCGCCAGTGCGACAGCGTGCCGCTCGGACGCGGCACCAGCCCGGGCGAGGTGGCGCGGGCGATGATGTCGCTGCTGTGCCTGCCGTCGGTCACCGGACAGATGCTGGCGCTGGATGGCGGACAGCACATGCAGTGGCATCCGGCGCCGGCCGGCGGCATGGCGGACCCGGAATGAGCGTGTTCCCGCCCTGGCCGCAGAGCCCGCGGCTGCGCCGCGTGTTCCTGCGCGACCTGGTGATGCTGGCGGATATCGGCGTGCATCCGCACGAGATCGGCGTGCGGCAGCGGGTGCGGGTGAATATCGATTTCGGCGTGCAGGACGAACCCGGCAACGGCATCGGCCGCGACGATCTGAGCCGCACCGTCTCCTACGAGCGTCTCGTGCAGTTGGTGCGCGGCCTGATCGACGAGGGCCATGTGCGCCTGGTCGAGACCCTGGCCGAACGCATCGCCGCCGGCGCGCTGGCCGATGCGCGCATCCGCATCGTGCGCGTCAGGGTCGAGAAACTCGACGTCTTCGACGAGCTCGACTGCGTCGGCGTGGAGATCGAGCGCGCGCAGCCGTAACCGACCGCGATCTCGGACGAGGCCTATCAGATCACTTTCGAAACATATAAAACACAGGCCCAGCATGCTGGACCGCAGGGTTTTTCGCCTCCGGCGTGTTTTCGCTCCTCGATCTGACTTGGAACGTGCTGCCAGGTGCGTCCTGCAACTCATCACCGAGAGCGAGGCTGAAACCTATTTCTGGATATAGTTGAGACAGATGCGACGATGAAAAATCTTGTCGTGTTTCTCGTGGTCGTTGGATGGACGACCGGTGCTCTGGCATCCAGGCATCCAGATACGGCGACGGCGTCGTTGATGTGTGGTGGAACCCGCTTCCTCGCCATCACGCGCAGCGTGCATGATGACGTCGTCGGTCAGGACATGTGGGCGCATCCCGCCGGCGCACATCCTGCGCGACGGGTCGAGCTCCGCGAGTCCCGGTTCGTGTTGCGGCGCGGGGTTCCTGGACTCGCGGTTCTTGCCGACGAGGTGGCGTTCTGGGGCTGTGCGGAGACCGCGACGACCCATGTTCTGATCCTCTGGTATGATTGCCCGCAGGTGCTTCCGGATGACCCGCCGCGTCGTTTCTGCAGCGATAGCGGCGAATGGTATCGCTACGTGGCGATGGACGGTTCGCTGCTGGATCGGGGATTCGGTCTCGGTCTCGGCCTGGGCGACAGCGATCCACGCGAGGCCGCCCTGCGCGCCCGCCTCGGTCTGCCTCCGGACCATGAGGCGCTGACGTTCTGGTCCTTGCGATCGCCGTCCGAATCGGCCGGGAAGGAGCCGACCGCGCGGCGCCGATGATCTTCGCCGAGGACATGCACCGAGGACATTCACCGAGGACTGGCGCCGTGACGGCCCGGCGACAGGCGCTGCGGTTTGTGGCTAGATCGGCTGGTGATGAGACAAAGCGAGCCAGGCGGAGCGAGGTCGGGTTTCGAAGCCGCTCCCGTGCGCCCCCGATGAGCATCGGGCTGCTCGCCCGTGTGCGCCGGCCCGGCCGTCGGTCGCTGGTCAGGGTCGGGTCTCGGGCAGGGGCCAGGCCGGAGCTGGCTGGCCCGTCGACCCGGATCACCGTGCTGCTGGCGCTGCTGACCGCGGTCGGCCCGATCTCCACCGACATGTATCTGCCGGCCTTCCCGGCGATGAAGATGAGCCTGCATGCCGCCCCCGGCCAGGCGCAGATGACGCTCGCGGCCTGGTTCATCGGCCTGGCGATCGGCCAGGTCACCCACGGCCCGCTGGCCGATCATTACGGCAGGCGCATCCCGCTGCTGCTCGGCACCGGCCTCTACACGCTGGCCTCGATCGGCTGCGCGCTCTCCAGCACCATGACCGACCTGTCCTGGTGGCGGCTGTGGGCGGCGTTCGGCGGCGCCGCCAGCCTGGTGATCCCGCGGGCGATCATCGCCGACGTGGTGCAGGACGGCGCCGAGGCGGCGCGCATGCTCGGCCGGATGGTCATGGTGATGGGCGTGGCTCCGGTGCTGGCGCCGACCCTGGGCGGGCTGATCGCCGAGCATCTGGACTGGCGGGCGATCTTCTGGATCGCCGCTTTCTACGGCGCGGCCTGCTGCGCCCTGATCTGGCGCTATCTGCCCGACACGCTGCGCGCCCACCGCAACTCCAGGCTCAGGGCCGGCGATACCCTGCTTCGCTACGTCAAGGTCTGGCGCAGCCGCAGCTTCAGGGCGCACGCCCTGGAAGGCGGGTTCGCCACCTTCAGCCTGTTCGCGTTCCTCGGCGGCGCGCCTCCGGTGTTCCTGCAGGGCTTCGACCTCACCCCGCCGCAGTTCGGCGAGGTCTTCATCCTCAACGCGCTGGGCTACATCGCCGGCACCCAGCTCAATGCCCGGTTGATCCAGAGCTTCGGCACCAGCCGGGTGCTGAGCGCCGGCAGTTTCGCCCTCCTGCTGACCTGTGCCGCGATGGTGGCGATGGCGGCGACCCATACCGGCGGGGCGCTCGGGATGGCGGGCGGCATGATGGCCTGCATGGCCACCCTCGGACTGGTGCTGCCGGGCGCGGCGTTGGGTTCGGTGCTCAATCATGGCCGCACCGCCGGCGCCGCCTCCGCGCTCTACGGCACGGTGGTGTTCCTGGTCGGCGCGGTCTCGACCGTCCTGGTCGGCTGGATCGGTTCCGAGAACCCGTTGCCGATGACCGCCCTCATGCTGGCCGGCGCCCTGGCCACGCTGGCCTGCGACGCGCTGCGGCCGATGCGCCGTCAGCCTCCGCCCGTCCGTCAGGAGGCTCCGCCCGCGGCCTGAGCGGCCGCGGCAGGACGCGGCCGGCAGGATCGATCCGGGCTCGCGACCTACCGGACCAGCACCATCGCCGCCTGCTTGGTCTTGGCGACCGCCTTCGCCGCCTGCTGGACCGCAGCGGTGATCTCGTTCACGTTCGCCGAGACGGTGGTGACGGCGCCGGCGGCATTGTGCATCGTCCCCGACATGGTCTTGGTGACGGCGCTCTGTTCCTCGACCGCGGACGCGGTCAGCATGACGCTCTCGCGGACGCTGGTGACGGCGTCGCGGATGGTGCCGAGCGACGCCGCGACCGCCGCGGAGGTGGTCTGGATGCTCTCGATCTCGGAAGAGATCTGATCGGTTGCCTTCGAGGCCTGGATCGCCAGGTTCTTCACCTCGGACGCCACCACCGCGAAGCCTTTCCCGGCATCGCCCGCGCGCGCCGCCTCGATGGTGGCATTGAGGGCCAGCAGGTTGATCTGGCTGGCGACGTTGCGGATCAGACCGACGATGCCGTTCATCGCCTGGGTGGCTGAGGCCAGCGTTTCGGTGCTCTTGCCGACGGCGACCGTCTGCGCGAACGCGCTTTCCGTGGCCGAGCGCGATTTGGCCATGCTGCTGGCGATCTCGGTGATGGAACTCGCGAGCTGACCGGCGCTCTCCGCGACCGATTGCATGTTCGACGACGTCTCGCTCGCCGCCGTCGAGGCCAGGCCGGCTTCGGAGCTCGACAGATCGATGGCGAGGTCGATCTCGCCGAAATTCTGGTCGATCAGCGTCTTGAGGTTGGTCAGCAGATCGATCTGCGCGGTGATGTCAGTGGCGAACTTGACGATCTTGGTGACCTTGCCGAGACGATCGAGGATCGGGTTGTAGGCGCCCTCGATCCAGATCTCCCGGCCATTCTTGCCGATGCGCTTGTATTGCGACGCCTGGTATTCGCCTTTCTTCAGGGAGTCCCAGAACGCCGCGTATTCGCGGCTTTCCCTGTAGGCCGGATCGACGAACAGGCTGTGATGCCGGCCCCTGATCTCATCCAGCGTGTAGCCCATCGCCTTCAGGAAATTCGCGTTGGCGTCCAGCACGTTGCCGTCCACCGACAGCTCGATGACGGCCTGCGAGCGGCTGATGGCCGACATCTGCGCGGCATAGTCGAGATTGAGCAGACGCTCCTTGGCATCGAACCACTCGACGGCGAATCCGGTTTTCCGGCCGTCGCTGAACAGCGGCGTCACCAGCAGGTCGAGCACCCGCTCGCCGAGGGTGATGGTGGCGCTGTGCTTCTTTTGCAGCGCCGTCAGCATGGTGCGCTGGTAGCTCGGCATCTTGTGGAAGATGTCGATATTGCTGCCGATCAACGTTGCGACGTTGAATTGCGGCAGCTCCTTGCGCATGTCGGCCTCGGCTTCCTGCAGCAGCGCCACGAGGGAGGCGTTCATGTAGGTGATGTTGAAGTCCGCATCGGCGATCATGACCTTCGCACCGATGCTGCCTAGTGCCAGGATCTGGGATTCGGGCGAGCGGTTGCGCCGGAAGAGACTGAACATACGACCCCCTGAGAGATGGCCCCTGCCGGGCCTGGACCTGCAGGCTAGTCGCTCAAGGTTAGAGATCGGTTAAGCGGGCGACGGTTGCGTCGCGATGCCTCAACGCTGCGGCGGCGGGAACGCCAGGATTCCGGCGTGGTAGGTCTCGACCAGCAGAGAGAACCGATGGCCGGCCTGATCGGCGAGGACCGCCCGGTTCTCGATCAGCGCCTCCGGGATCGCGAGCCTGGCCGACGCCTGCGCCCGCGCCCGCGCAAGCCGCCGGGGCCGCCCGGGTCGCATCGGCGACCAGAGCAGCCGGCTCGAGAGCGTGGTGCGGGTGAAATGCAGGGCGGCGACCGCCTTGCCGAACGGGATATGGCTGGTCTCCAGCGTCGCGTTCATCGCCGGCGTCAGACGTGCCGGAACGTACCAGTTGTCGGCCTCGGACAGCAGCCGGTCGCCGCAGGACAGCCGCACATGCCGATAGCGCACCGGCTCGTCCGGCCCGATCCCGAGCGCGGTGCGCTGCTCTTGCGTGATCGGCTGCTCGCGCGCCGGATCGCGGTCGGCGACGATCGTCGGGTCGTCGGCGATGCGGTGCGTCCTGCACCAGCGCTCCAGCGTGACGGTGGCGCTGTTCTCGGCCAGTAGCGCGTCGCGGAGTTCCTCGAGCAGCGTCAGCGCGGCGCGACGATGGAACAGGTCGTCCGGCCAGACCGGAAGCGGTTGCGTGTCGGACGAGGCCGGCCGTGCGATCCCCAGGTTCAGCGCCGCCAGCCCGATCGCCAGGCGGCGCCGCCGGATCATCTCTCGTTTTCGTCGTTGTCGGTCTCGACCTCGATGTCGGTACCGATCACGTCGGCATCGTCGTCGAGATCGTCGGTGTCCTCGACGACATCGTCGGTCTCGGCCTCGTCGTCGGCAGTCTCGACCTCGGCGTCCGCCTCGTCCGGATCGACCACAGCGGGCTTCTTGGCGCGGCGATCGTCCGGCGGCAGGTTGCCGGTCGGGCGGCGCAGGCGCGGCTGATCGAGCGGCTGCTCGGTCCCGCATTTCGGGCAGACCGCCGGCACCTTGGTCAAATCGTAGAATCGCGTGCTGCAGGAGACGCAGACGCGCTTGGTACCGAGTTCTGGCTTGGCCATCGTGACCCTGTATCTAGAGGACATGCGTCGCAGGGCGGGCCCCATGCCATCTCGCCGTCGGGCTGTCAAACGAACCGGCGCGAAACCGGGCCGTCGGCCGGGCGGGCGGCGGCCGACAGCATCCATTGACCTGGGACCGCGGGACCCAGCATGACAGGCGCGTCATGACGCAGATCCCGCATCCCCAGCCCCGCCCCCTCGTCGTGCGCCCGCCGGCAGCGCCCCTGACGGGTCGCGTGCGCGTGCCGGGGGACAAGTCGATCAGCCATCGCGCCTTGATGTTCGCCGGCCTGGCCGAGGGCGAGACCACGATCGAGGGTCTGCTGCAAGGCGAGGACGTGCTGCGGACCGCAGCCGCGATGCGCGCCCTCGGTGCGCGCATCGCGCCACGGGCGGACGGGCGCTGGGTGGTGCAGGGGCGGGGGCTCGGCAGGCTGGCCGAGCCGGACGACGTACTCGACATGGGCAACTCGGGAACCGCGGCGCGGCTGCTCGCCGGCATCCTGGCCAGCCACGGCATCCATTCGATGATGACCGGCGACGCCAGCCTGCGCGGCCGGCCGATGCAGCGCGTCATCGGCCCGCTCTCCGGCACCGGGGCGGTGTTCGCCGCGCGTGCCGGCGGCCGGCTGCCGCTCTCGATCGCCGGTCGCGCAGATCCGCGACCACTATCGGTAAGGATGGAGGTCGCCTCGGCGCAGGTGAAATCCGCGGTGCTGCTGGCCGGCCTCAACGCGCAGGGCGAGACGGTGGTCGAGGAGCCGGTGCCGACCCGCGACCATAGCGAGAACATGCTGCGTCATTTCGGCGCCAGCCTGTCGGTCGAGCCGGCCGGGACCGGGCGGATCATCCGTCTCGCCGGCCGTCCGCGGCTCCTCGCACGCGACGTCGTGGTCCCGTCGGATCCGTCTTCCGCCGCGTTCCCGCTGGTGGCGGCCTTGCTCGTCCCAGGCTCCTCGATCGTCATCGAGGCGGTCGGGCTCAACCCGCTGCGCACCGGCCTGTTCACCACCCTGATCGAGATGGGCGCCGATCTGGACATCGCGAACCGGCGCACGGAGGGCGGCGAGCCGGTCGGCGACCTGATGGTCCGCGCGAGCACGCTGCGCGGCATCCTCGTGCCGGGGGACCGGGCGCCGAGCATGATCGACGAGTATCCGGTGCTCGCGGTCGCCGCCGCGTTCGCGCATGGCGAGACCAGGCTGTGCGGGCTGGCGGAGCTGCGGGTGAAGGAGAGCGACCGTCTGGCCGCCACCGTCGCCCTGCTGCGCGCAAACGGCGCCGTGGTCCGGGTCGAGGGCGACGACATGGTCGTCGCCGGCGCGGAGGCCGGCGCGGCCCCGGGCGGCGGCATGGTGGAGACGAGAATGGATCATCGCCTGGCGATGAGCGCGGTGGTGCTGGGGCTCGCCGCCGCCCGTCCGGTGGCGATCGACGATGTCGGCTTCATCGAGACCAGCTTTCCGGATTTCACCCTGCTGATGAACCGGCTGGGCGCGGGCCTGTCGGCATGAGCCGGCGGCTGATCGTCGCGGTCGACGGACCCGCCGCCGCCGGCAAGGGGACCCTGGCCCGCGCGCTGGCCGAGGCGCTGGCGCTGCCCTATCTCGATACCGGCCTGCTGTATCGCGCGGTCGGCCGGCGGATGCTCGATGCCGGGCGCGACCCCGCGCTGGAGAATGCCGAAGCGGAAGCGCGCGCCCTGCGACCGGCGGACCTCGCCCGCACCGACCTGCGCACCCCGGAGGTGGATCGCGCCGCCAGCGCGGTCGCGGCGCAGCACGCCGTGCGCGCCGCGCTGCTGGCCTTCCAGCGCGGCTTCGGCCATGCCAACGGCGCGGTGCTGGACGGGCGCGACATCGGCACCGTGATCTTCCCCGACGCGCCGGTGAAACTCTATGTCACCGCCTCGGCGCGGTCGCGGGCGGAACGGCGCTTCAGGCAGATGCGGGGCGACCAGACCATCGACCCCGATGCGCACGAGGCGGCGATCGCCAGGGTCGAGGCCGAGCTGCTGGCGCGCGACGCCGCCGACTCGGCCCGCGCCAGCGCGCCGCTGAAGCCGGCCGACGACGCGATCGAGATCGACAGCGACCGGCTCGACGCGCGGGCGGTGCTGCTGGAAGCGCTTCGCATCGTCCAGGCCAGGATCGCGGAAACATCTTGACACCGGCCCGGCCGGGGGTGTTTGTCCGCCGCGCAGGTCTGTTCCGTTCGGACAAGGCCCGCTTCGTCGCAACCGGCCCTCGACGCGCAGGCGCATCCCGCCCCTGACGCTCCGGGCACGACGTGCTGCCACCCGATCCCGGGGCGCAGGGCGCAGGACCGTCCGCGGAGCCGTTCGCGCCCCGCGTCGCACACAGGAACATCCCGCCACATGGCATCAGCCGCAGTCTCCCACGCCTCCGACCATTTCGGCGGCGAAGATTTCGCTTCCCTTCTCGACGAGACCCTCGGCCGCGACGTCGGCTTCGACGGGTCGGTCGTCACCGGCACGGTGATCCGCCTCACCGACGAGTTCGCCATCGTCGATGTCGGCCTCAAGAGCGAGGGCCGCGTCGCCCTCAAGGAATTCGGCATCCCCGGCATGGACCACGAGGTCAAGCCGGGCGACGTCATCGAGCTCTATGTGGAGCGCTACGAGGACCGTGACGGCGCGATCGTGCTGTCGCGCGAGAAGGCCCGCCGCGAGGAGGCCTGGACCAACCTGGAGAAGGCGTTCGAGGCGCAGCAGCGCGTGCAGGGCACCATCTATGGCCGCGTCAAGGGCGGTTTCACCGTCGATCTCGGCGGCGCGATGGCGTTCCTGCCCGGCTCCCAGGTCGACATCCGCCCGGTGCGCGACGTCGGTCCGCTGATGGGCAGCCCGCAGCCGTTCCAGATCCTCAAGATGGACCGCGCCCGCGGCAACATCGTCGTCTCGCGCCGCGCCGTGCTGGAGGAGACCCGCGCGGAGCAGCGTTCGGAGCTGATCCAGGGCCTCAAGGAAGGCATGATCCTCGACGGCGTGGTCAAGAACATCACCGACTACGGCGCGTTCGTGGATCTCGGCGGCGTCGATGGCCTGCTGCACGTCACCGACATCGCCTGGAAGCGCATCAACCACCCGTCCGAGGCGCTGCAGATCGGCCAGCAGGTCCGCGTGCAGGTGATCCGCTTCAACTCCGAGACCCAGCGCATCAGCCTCGGCATGAAGCAGCTCGAGGCCGATCCGTGGGAAGGCGTGGCGATCAAGTATCCGCCGGGCGCGCGCTATAGCGGCCGCGTCACCAACATCACCGACTACGGCGCCTTCGTGGAGCTGGAGCCGGGCGTCGAGGGTCTGGTCCACGTCTCCGAGATGAGCTGGACCAAGAAGAACGTCCATCCGGGCAAGATCGTCGCCACCTCGCAGGAAGTGGACGTGATGGTGCTCGACGTGGACAGCTCCAAGCGGCGCATCTCGCTCGGCCTCAAGCAGGTCCAGCGCAACCCGTGGGAAGTGTTCGCCGAGGAGCACAAGGTCGGCTCCACGGTCGAGGGCGAGATCCGCAACATCACCGAGTTTGGCCTGTTCATCGGCATCTCCGCCGACATCGACGGCATGGTCCACATGTCCGACCTGTCGTGGGACGAGGCCGGCGAGGCGGCGATGGCGCATTTCGAGAAGGGCCAGGTCATCCAGGCCAAGGTGCTCGACGTGGACGTCGAGAAGGAGCGCATCTCGCTCGGCATCAAGCAGTTGCATGACGACCCGGCCGCCGACACGCTGTCGCGCGTCAACAAGGGCGCGGTCGTGACCTGCATCGTCACCGCGGTCCAGGCCAACGGCATCGAGGTGAAGGTGGACGAGGTCCTCACCGGCTTCATCCGCCGCGCCGAGCTCGCCCGCGACAAGGCCGAGCAGCGCCCCGAGCGCTTCGCGGTCGGCGAGAAGGTCGACGCCAAGGTGGTGTCGGTCGATCGCGCCTCGCGCAAGCTCTCGCTGACCATCAAGGGTCGCGAGGTCGAGGAGGACAAGGCGGCGATCAACGAGTACGGCTCGTCCGACAGCGGCGCGTCGCTGGGCGACATCCTGTCCGCGGCGATCCGCCGTCGCAGCGCCAACCTGCCGGAATAATCCTCTCCGTTCCGGGAGATCGGAGAAGGGCGGCGCCAGCGATGGCGCCGCCCTTCTTGCTTTCCGTCGCCGCGTTGCTTAGTTTAACTGGACTAAGTCCTCCAGGAGGCCGGTCCGATGCCGCCCGTCAACATCCACGCCGCCAAGACCCAGCTTTCCCGTCTGGTCGAGGACGCCGCCGCCGGTGCCGAGATCGTCATCGCCCGCGCCGGCCGGCCGGTGGCGCGGCTGATGCCGCTCGAGACCGCGCCGCCGCGCAGGATGCTGGGTCGGCTCGCCGGGCGCCTGTCCGTGCCGGACGATTTCGATGCCCCGCTCCCGGACGAGATCCTGGCCCTGTTCGACGGCGCCTGACCCGCGCCGATGCGCCTGCTGCTCGACACCCACATCCTGCTCTGGGCGCTCGCCGGCGACGCCAGGCTCGATGCGACCGCTCGCGGCTGGATCGAGGACCCCGGCAACCTGGTGCTGTTCAGCGCGGCCAGCATCTGGGAAATCGCCATCAAATCCTCGCTGCACAAGGCGCGGTTCGGCGTGCGTCCGGCCGAGATCGCCGAGGCCGCCCGGGCCACCGGCCTGACAGAGCTCCCGGTCAGCAGCCGCGCCGCCGCCCTGGTCGCCGACCTGCCGCTGCATCATCGCGACCCGTTCGATCGGCTGCTGGCCGCCCAGGCGATCGACGAGACCGTCCGGCTGGTCACCGTCGATCCGCTCCTGGCGCCCTATACGGAGCTGGTCACGCTGCTCGTCTGATAAAGTGGGCCTGCGCAGGCGGCCGATGCGGCAACGCTTGACCGCGTGCCCGTTCTGCCGGAAGCAC
Source organism: uncultured Rhodospirillales bacterium (assembly GCA_903844135.1). GTDB lineage: Bacteria > Pseudomonadota > Alphaproteobacteria > Acetobacterales > Acetobacteraceae > Lichenicola. The sequence goes on from CAIMSN010000093.1 coordinate 15,133, forward strand.
TCGGCGATGAGCGCTGCCGACAAGGTCAATCAGTTCGATGCCTGGCTGCTGGACCGCGTGTTCCAGCCGGTGGTCGACCGGCTGCCGGAGAAGCCGTCCGGCTTCGACATCGGCATGAGCCTGCAACTGGGCGCGGTGGTGCTGGACGCCGCCTGCCTGGTGGCGATGGTGGCGATCGGCCGGATCGGCATCGGCGGCATCATCTGGAACGGGCTGACCTGGGTGTTCGCCGCGTTCTTCTACGTGGCGATCGTCAGGATGCGACCGCTGGTCCGGCCGGGCCACGCCAACCCGCTGCGCTTCATGCTGCAGGGGCTGCGACCGCTGGCGATCCCGTTCGCGATCTACAGCGTCTGGATCATGCTGACCGCGCCGGGCGCGCTGATGCTGGCGATGGAGTTCAACGCGCTGGCCAACCTGGTCTATCTGATCGGGCTCTACCTGATCTCGTGCCAGCCCAAGCCACCGACCTACAAGCGCACGGCGACGGTGTGGGATCGTCACCTCGCGCGCGGCAAGATCTAGAGCATCATCCGATCGAACGGAATCGTTCGATCGGATAGAGATGCTCGCTGAAACAACAGGCTAGAGCACGGAGCGTGAGCCGAGGCGAACGGACCGTGCTCTAGCGGACCCTGACCCTGACCCGGTCGGTCAGCCCGTCCGCGTCGATCACCGAGACCGTATAGAAGCCTGGGCTCGACGGCAGCCAGTTGGTGGCGCGCGCCACCGCGCGCGAGGCCAGCGGCGCGCCGTCGACCAGGAAGCCGATCGGCCGCCTGCCGCCCATCACCCGGAGCGGGATCGGGCCGTCCATCGACAGCTCGGCCTCGGGTGGCGGGAATAGGATCCGCAGCGGACTCTCCACCGCCACGGCGATCGGCGCGCCGGCGGCCCGGTCCGGATCGGCGCCGATCGCGCGCGGCGCTGGCGGCAGCAGGCCGAACAAGCGCGACAGGACCGGCAGCGCGCTGTCGTGGCCGGTGGCGCCGGCCACGGCGGTACCGTCCGGACGGCCGACCCAGACCGCCCCGAGATGGGCCGAATCGAAGCCGAAGGCCCACGCGTCGCGGCCGCCCCAGCTCGTCCCGGTCTTCCAGGCGATCCCGTCCGGCCCGCCATCGGGGAAATCGCGCGTCAGCACGTCGGCGACCAGCCTCGAAGCGGATTCCTGCAGCATCGGCCGGATCGGCGCCGCCTGGTCCGGCTGCAGCCGCAGCGCTCGGGCGCTGCCGTCGGTGGCGAGCCCCGCATAGAGCGCCGCCAGGTCGCGCATGCGGATGCCGCCGCCGCCGAGCGCCAACGGCAGCGACGCGGCAGCACCCGGTGGCAACGTCAACGCCGCGCCGGCATTGCCCAGCCAGGCGGCAAACCGTTCCGGCCCGATTTGCGACAGCAGCGCCACCGCCGGCAGGTTCAGCGACCGTCGCAACGCTTCCGCTGCGCTGACCGGGGCGGTGAAGCGGCGGTCGAAATTCTCCGGCGCGTAGCGCCCGAAATGCCGCGGGAGATCGCTGAGGATGGTGTCCGGGCGGGCCAGCCCGTCCTGGAACGCCAAGCCGTAGAGCAGCGGCTTCAGCGCCGAGCCGGGTGAACGCACGGCGCGGGTCAGGTCGAGCGTGCCGCCGCCGCTGGAGGCGACCGCCAGCAGCGTGCGGTCCTGCAGGTCGGCGATCAGCCCCGCGGCGCCAAGCCGGTCCGGCATGCCGCGCAGGGTGCGGCCGAGCAGATCCTCCAATCCGATTTGCGACGCCAGATCCAGCGTGGTCGCGATCACCGGCGCGCGCGGCAGCCGGACGATCGCCTGCATCGCATGGTCGGGAAAGCGGTGGCGCAGGGTCGGGAGCGGGCTATCCGCGCCGTCGCGGCCGGCCAGCACGCGATCGCGCAGACCGCGTGCGCGCCCGGGATGGCGGTCCGGACGCAGCGCCTCCGGACGGCGCGGGATGGCCACCAGCAGGGCCGCCTGGGCGCGGTCGAGCCGGCCGGCACCGATCCCGAACCAGGCCCGCGCACCGGCTTCGACCCCTTCGAGATTGCCGCCATAGGGCGCCAGCGTCAGCCAGACCGACAGCACCCCATCCTTGCCCAGACGCTCCTCGAGCTGGGTGGCGCGGAACAGCTCGATCAGCTTGGAGCGCAGCGTGCGCGGTCTCGGCTCCAGCAGACGCGCCGCCTGCATGCTCAGGGTCGATCCACCGGACACCACATGGCCCGCCGCCGCCCATTGCAGGGCGGCGCGTGCCAGCGACAGGGGATCGACCCCGCCATGCGACCGGAACCGCCGATCCTCGGTCCGCAGCAGCAGGGACAGGAACACCGGCGACACCTCGGACGGCCCGGACCGCAGGCGCCAGACACCGCCCTGCGCCGGCAGCTCGGCAAGGAGCGCACCATGCCGATCCAGCACGCGGCTGCCGACGCTCTGGAACCGGGTCAGGTCGGGCGGACAGGCCAGATCCAGCACCGCAAGCGCCCCCGGCAGGAGCGCCGGCACCACGAGCGCCAGCAGCCAGCGCCGGCCTCTGCTCACGGAGAGGCGGGCTGCACGACGATGGTCGCACTACCCTGGCGGGCGAACAGGCCAGGCTGGTACATGTCGGACAGGGCAGCACCCGGCAAACCGAAGCTGCCGACGGTGACGGCACGCAGTCGGACCGCCAGGCGGAAATCCGGCTTGTCCTGCGACAGCGCCAGGATCGCGGCATAACGGTCGTCGGCGGACGGCATGGCGCGCGTCTCGGAGAGGCTGCCGAGCCAGTCCATGCCGTCGACCTTGCCCGGCCCCAGCCTGCCGGCGATTTCCCACCCGGCGGCCAGGCCTTGAAGAAGGCTGACCTGATGCGCGCGGTCCGCATTGTCGATCCTGCCCTCGAACAGCAGCACAAATTCCGTATTCTGCGCGAGATGGTCGAGATCGAGCGGCGTGCCGTCCAGGGCGAAGAAGCGTCGGCTGACATGCATCCCGGACCGCGCCGCCGGTGGCGGCTGCACCGGCACGCCGGTCAGTGACACGCTGCGCCATACCGGCTGGTCGCCGGTGTTGCGCACCGTCAGCGGTCCGGTGAGCGGCAGGCTGATGGTGGCGGCGGTGGGGAGCGGTTTGCCGTCGACGCTGAGACTGACCGGCGACGCGTTGCCGCCGGCGGCGTAAGCGGCATCGGCCAGCCAGGAGAGCTGTTGCGTGTCGAGGGTGTCCGGCTTGAGGTCGGCGCCAGGAAGATGCGCGATCAGCGTCGCGATCCGCGTCTGCTTGACGCCGTTCTCCGTCATCAGGACGACGAGCGCCGCCGTGTCGCGGGTCACCTCGCCGTAATCCACGCTCCAATATTGCCGGTTGTCCGGCTGCGCGGCGGCGAAGGCGGCATCGGCGCGAGGCCGGTCATTGCCGATCGCCAGCGCCGCGGCGAGCTGGGCCCGCGCCAGCGGCGTCGGGATCGTGCCGAGGCTTTCGTAGAGCACGCGCGCCGCGCCGATCCTGCCCTGGCCGCCGAGCGCCAGATCGTAGAGCGCGTAGGCCTGAACGACGCGGCTTTCCGGCGTGTCCGACTCGCGATCGAGCTGGTCCGCCTGGTAGTGCAGCGCGTCGCGCAGCGCCGTCTCCGGTACCGCCGCGCCGGCATGGCGCGCGCGCAGCAAAAACTCGGTGGCGTAGCCGGAGAGCCAGGGTTCTGCCTCGTCGCTGCTTCCCCAGAGCCCGAAGCCGCCATCGAAACGCTGCCGATCCAGCACGTCGGCGACCATCTGCTGCAATTTGGCGGCCCGGCCGGGGTACGACTGCGGCGCGAAGGTGAGCGGCATTCCCTTGCTGGTCGCCTGTTCCAGGCAGAACAGCGGATAGGAATCGAGGCTGGCCAGCAGGGCGGCGGGGTCGTAGCGCACCGCGCTGCCGAAGCTCGCCGATGCGTTCCAGGTCCCGGGCAGGTCGGCGCCGGCGGACGGCGCTACGGTCTCGGTCGCGCCGGCCGCGAGCTGGGTCGTCGCGACATCGGTCATGCGGGCCCGGCTGGTGCGCAGCGTCAGCACGGCGTCATGGCGGGCATGGAACCCGTCCGGCCCGTCCAGCGCCAGATGCAGGGTGGCGCTGCCGGCGCCGGTCGCGCGCAGCGTCAGCGTCGGAGTCGCTTGCGCGCCCTTGGTCAGCGTCAGGGTCTGGCTGGTGGCACCCTCGAACGTGACCGGACCGTCGGCGGTCAGGCGCCAGGTCACTGCGCCGGGCGGGAGCTCGAGATTCTGCAGCAGCAGTCCGATCCGTGCGCTGTCGCCTGGTGCGAGGAAGCGCGGCAGCAGCGGAATGCCGACCATCCTGTCGCGCACCAGCAGGTCGGCGCTGGTGGAGCCGAGCCTTGCGCCGTCCCAGCTCACCGCCATGAGCCTGACCTGACCAGCGAAGTCCGGCAGGTCGAGCGGCACGTCGATATCGCCGTTCGCATCCGCCTGCGCCGGTTTCTGGAACAGCGACAGGATGATCTGCGGGATGGACGGCTTGCCGCTGCCGGCCTCGTCGCCGCCTTGTCGCAGCAGCGCCGAATCGCCGCTGGCCGGGGCGATCAGGTGGCCCCAATCGTCGCGTATGTCGATGCCGAGCCGGCGCCGGCCGAGGAAATGCGCGCTCGGGTCCGGGGTCTGGAAGTCGGTCAGGCGCAGGATGCCCTCGTCGACCGCGGCCACGCTGGCCCAGGCGCCGGGCGCGGTATGCAGCCGCACGTGGGTGACCTGGCCCGGCCGCGCCAGCTCCGGTGCGACGAAGCGCGTGTCGAGATGGCGCGCCGCGGGATCGATCGACAGCCAGACCAGCCCGATCGCCCGCTTCGGCCGGGTGCCGCCGTCGCCGGGCTTGTAGGCGTGCACCGCCACATAGGCGCCGGGGCCCCAGGCGGCATCGATCGGCACATCGAAGGTCGACCCGCTTCTGGAGACGGCGACCTGCCGCTCGGACAGCACCCGGTCGGTCAGCACCAGCAGCGTCGCCGGACCGTCGAACGGCGCCGCGACATGCACACGCGCCACCGCTCCGGCGGTGTAGCGCGGGCGATCCGCGGACAGCACGGCATCGTCCGGCACGTCCGGATTGTCGGAGCTGCCCCAGCCCGCCTCGAACCGCACCGAACTCGCTGCGAGCCCGTCGGTCTGCGCCAGCTCCAGCCGGTAGCGGCCGAATCCGAGCTTCCGTCCGAGATGCAGCGTGCCGGCCTGCGGAATCGCCACGTCGCGCTGATCGACCGGCACGTCGTGCCAGACGGTCTCGAACGAGGCCAGCGAGCCGCGGATCACCAGCCGCCAGTCCGGTTCCTCCCTGACCAGCTTCATGTGCGCCGCGAGCGCGATGCGATGCTGGTCCGGATCGATCGCCGCGATGTCGAACCCGGCTTCGGCGCCGTCATCCACCGAGCCGGTGAAGTCAGGCTTGATGCCGATCATCGGGCCGGTCGCTTTTACCGGGATGGTCGCCTTCGCCAGCGTGCCGTGGCCGGACGGGTCGTTGACCAGCACGGCGAGCGACGCCTGCACCGGATGGGTGCTGTCGGGCGCGTCGGCCAGCGCAATCGACAGCGTGCTGCGCCCCTGCGCGTCGGTCGTGGGCAGCGTGCTCCTGATGGCGGCGGGCGCGAACTGCTCGTCGACCAGGCCGACATGATAGCCGGCCAGGACGGGCGGCGGGTCGGCGATGTCCAGGGTTGTGGTGGCGCTGCCGCCGAGCCCGGCCGCCGGCGCGCCATACAGGAAGCGTGCCTCGACCGGCACCTGGACTGGCGTGCCGGGGACGAGCGTCGCCGGGAGCGCGCCCAGCGTGACCGCCATCCGGTCCGGTACGAAGGCGTCCACCTTGAAGCTGGCGCTGCCGACTGGCGGCAGCGCCGGGTCGGTGAGCAGTTCCGCGGTCCATTGCCCGGCGCTGGCGCCGTTGCCGAGCGTCACCGGCAGATGCACCGAGGCGTCGCCGGTCGGCTCGGTCCTGCCCTCGAAGAAGACCTGGTTGTTCGGCCGACGGATCCGGAAGCGCGTCGGCAGGGTCACCGGTCGCCCGGACGGGTCGCGCAGCAGGCCCATGAGCTGGACCGTCTCGCCCGGCCGGTAAATGCCGCGATCGGTCCAGACGAATCCGTCCACCGGTCCGGGCTGCGGCAATCCTGCGGTGCCGCGCCCGGAGAGGTCGAATGCGGCGGCATCGAGATCGAGGCTGACGAAATCGATCGTGCCGGCCTCGTTGCCGGCGGTCGCCGTGGCCTGGATGCTCTGCGGCGCCATCAGCCCGACGCCATGCGTCAGCGGTGCCGCGAAGCTGGCGAAGCCGTCTCTGTCGGTCGTGGTCTCTGCCAGGATGTCGTTGCCGCGCGCCATCAGCCGCAGATGCACGCCGGCCCGGGCCTTGGCGTCGGAATAGGAGCGGATCTGCACGGTGAGTCCGTCGGCGCCGCGCCAGACGGTCGGTGCGAGGTCGGTCTGCAGCAACGGCTGCACCGCATGGGCGCGATAGTCGGGATGCCCGTCGGCGGGCACCACCGCGACCACATAGAGGCCCGGCAGCGTCATCGCATCGGCCGGCAGCGGCAGCACGGTCTGCTGGCGGGCATTGCGGGCGTAATGCGGGATGTCGGTCTTGCCGGACCAGACGATGCGTGCCTGATCGGTATCGATCTGATTGGCGACGTAGCCGTCGATCGCCTTGCCGAGCGTGTTCTCGCGTATCCAGGGCGCGATGGTGCGTTCGCTGTAATAGGCGATCCGGAGCGTCACCGAGGCGATGTTGGTGCTGGTCAGCGTGATCTTCGGCGCCTGGCCGCGCGGAGCCAGGAACATCCTGCTGTCGAACGACAGCAGCGGCGCGCGGTCGCCGACGGCGAGCGGTACGGCGGTGGCATGCAGCAGCCGCAATCCGTCGTTTCCGGGCATGCCCTCGCGCAGCGTCGCCACCACGGTCCGGGCGAGCGGCAGGCCGGCGATGCAGAGCGAATCGCCCTCATGGGTGATCGCCGCGTCCTTCACCGCCGGCTGCAGCGTGACCCAGTCCTCGGCATGGAAATCGTTGCGCCGCGAGGGCGGCAGGTTGAAGGCGATGCAGGCCCGGGCCGGGTCGGCATCGGCGTCGATCGAGACGGACCGTACCTTCAGCCCGCCGGCGCGGCTGAGCGCGACGAGACGCGTGCGATACCCGGGGTCGTCCGGGGCGGCGTCGACCGCCTGCCGCAGCGCCTCGGCCGCCTGGTCCGGCCGGTTCAGCGCCATCAGCGCATCGGCGACGATGCCGAACGCCTCGGCCTTCTGCTTGGCGTCGTCATCGTCCTGCTGCGCTAGCCAGGCGGCGTCCATGGCCGGATGCGGAGCGGCCGGTTGTCGGCCCATCTCGGCATGGGCGAGATCGAGCCAGAGGCGGGAGTCGGCATCGCGCATCGCGGCGCGGTCCTCGATTGCGTCGGCCAGGCGGTTCGGGTCA
>CAIMSN010000094.1 GCA_903844135.1 uncultured Rhodospirillales bacterium
GCGATCATCGCGAACACGATCGCCTCGGCCAGCGGCAGGAACAGGTAGCCGGCGACGCCCGCGAGCTGGAACAGCGGCAGCCAGACGATGCAGATGCAGAGCGTGGAGACGAAGGTCGGCACGACGATCTGGTTGGCGGCGTCGATGATCGCCTGTTCGAGGGTCTTGAGCCCGGTGTCGGCGTCGTCCTGGCCGCCCTGCGGGCTGGGCATTTCGAGGTGCGCGTCGATGTTCTCGATCATGACGGTGGCGTCGTCGACCAGGATGCCGACCGCCAGCGCCAGGCCGCCGAGCGTCATGACGTTGATGGTCTGACCGAACCAGGACAGCAGCAGGATCGACGTCAGGATCGAGAGCGGGATCGAGGTGGCGATGATCAGGGTCGAGCGCCAGCTTCCGAGGAACAGCAGCACCACCAGGCCGGTCAGGCAGGCGGCGGTGACCATCTCCTGCACCACGTCTCGGACCGATTCGCGCACGAAGCCCGACGCGTCGTTCAGCGGCGTGATCTGCACCCCGGGCGGCAGGGTGGCGATGATGCCGGGCAGCTTCGCCTTGACGCCGGCGACCACCGCCAGTGTGGAGGCGTCGCCGGTCTTGAGCACCTCGATCAGCACCGACTGGTGGCCGCCGACCAGCACCGCGTTCTGCTGCGGCACGCCGCCGCGATGCACGAAGGCGACGTCGCGCAGATAGACCACCGTGTTGCCGACCTGCTTGATCGGCAGGTTGTTGAAGCTGGCGATCTCGATCGGGGTGGCGTTGGTCTCGACCATGTAGTCGATCGCGCCGATGCGCTGGTCGCCGGCCGGCAGCACGATGTTCTGGCTGGCCAGGGCGCGGCCGACATCGGCGGCCGACAGTCCGTGCGCCAGCAGCTCGGCCTGGTTGAGATCGACCTCGACGTTGCTCGACGAGCCGCCGTAGGGGGTGGGGATCGCTGCGCCGGGCACGGAGACGAGCTGCGGCCGGATCAGGTTCGAGGCCATGTCGTAGACCTCGGACGCGGTCATGGTCGGCGCGGTGATCTGCAGGTCGAGCACCGGGACCGAAGAGGCGTCGAACGCCAGCACCTGCGGCGGGGTGATGCCGGCGGGCATCTGCTTCAGCACGGTCTGCGAGATCGAGGTGATCTGCGCCTGGGCGACGGCGACGTCGGTGCCGGGCTGGAAGAAGATCTTGACGATGCCGCGGCCGTACAGCGACTGGCTCTCGATGTGCTCGATGTTGTTGACCGTCGCGGTCAGCGCGCGCTCGTAGTAATAGACCACGCGGCCGGACATGTCCTGCGGCATCAGGCCGGTATAGGTCCAGACCACGGCGACCACCGGCACGCGGATGCCGGGGAAGATGTCGGTCGGGGTCTTCAGCACCGCCTGGCCGCCGAACAGCAGGATCAGGATCGCCAGAACCACGAAGCTCAGCGGACGGCGCAGCGCGACCAGCACGACGCCGTTCATGCGCCGGATGGCCCGTTCTGAACTCGCATCATCGTCCCCGCGCCGTTGTCACGCGCTGGGTAGTCGGCGTCCGTGCGCCGGCCAATGAAATTCCTGTTTAGGAAACCGGGAGGGGCGGCTCAGCGGCCGCCATGCCCGCCGCCGCCGCCTCCACCGTGGAAGCCGCCACCGCCACCGTGGAAGCCGCCCCCGCCGCCATGGAAGCCGCCATAGCCGCCGCGGAACCCGCCATAGCCGCCGCGATAGCCGCCATAGCCGCGATAACCGCCGTAGCCGCCCCGCCAGCCATAGCCGCCCCAGCCGTAGCCGAACGCGCCATAGCCGAACCCGGCATAGCCAAGGCCGCCATAGCCCAAGCCGCCATAACCGAGTCCGTAGCCCCAGGCCGGGCCGTAGCCCCAGCCCGACCAGTAGCCGCCATACGGATAGCCGTAACCATATCCATAGCCGTAGCCATAGGCCGGGTAGCCCGCATAGCCGGGCGGGACGACCTCACACCCGGCGAGGACGACGAGCATCGCCGCGGAGGCGAGCAAGCGCAACGATCTGGCGGTCGGCGATCTGGACGGGAACATGCTCACGGTGCGGGCCTCGCAGGTCGGCTGGGCGACTATTTCCCAACAACGCGCGAGCGCGGCGTGCGGATCGGAAAACCCGCGTGATGAACTGTCACAACGTCGCGCGGTCGGCGGGGAACGCCACCTCGAACACCGTGCCGGCCCCGTCCGGGCCATCCAGCACCGCGATCCTGGCCTCGTGCAGGCCGGCGATCGCCGCCACCAGGCTCAGCCCGAGCCCGCTGCCGTCGATATGCCGGCTCTTGTCCGAGCGGTAGAAACGCTGCAGCACCAGCGCACGCTCGGCGGGCGGGATGCCGACGCCGCTATCCTGCACACGCAGCACCGCCTCGCCGCCGGACCGCACCACCGACAGCACGACCGCGCCTCCAGCCGGGGTGAATTTGATCGCGTTGTCGACCAGGTTGGCGACCAGCTCGATCAGCAGGTCGCGATCGCCGTCGATCGTCACGCTCCCGCCCTGCTCCAGCGACAGACGATTGCCGGCCGCCTCCGCCAGCGGCTCGTAGAGCTCGACGATCTCGGCGGCGACCGCGTCGAGCGCGATGCGCGCGAAGCCGCCACGGCGCCGTCCGCTGCCGATCTCGCCGATCCTGAGCAGGGCGGTGACGATCGCGAAGCACTGGTCGAGATCGACGATCGCGCGATCGATCGCCGCCGGCAACACGCCGGGCTCCCTGGTGTCCAGCCTGGATTGGTCCAGCCTCGCCTGGTCGAGCCGGGCCCGCTCCAGGCCGGCCCTGACCCGCGCCAGCGGGGTACGCAGATCGTGGGCGATGTCGTCGCCGACGCCCTTGATCTCGTCGAGCAACTGCTCGAGGCGTCCGAGCATCCGGTTCACGCTGGCCGCCAGCCTGGCCATCTCGTCGCCGCCGCGCCCGACCGGCAGGCGTTCGTGCAGGCCGCCTTCCATGATGGCGTCGATCGCCTGCTGCATCCGCCCGACCCTGGCCAGATTGCGGCGGCCGAGCCAGGCGCCGGCGGCGAGCGAGAAGGCCAGCGCCGGGATCAGCGCGGTCTCGATCGCATCGAGCATGATGCCGCGGATCTGCTGCAGGTCGCGCAGGCCGCGGCCGATCACCAGGATGCGCCCGCCGGCGACCGGCAGCGCCTCGGCGCGGATGGTGCGCACGCCCTGGTCGAGCGGATGCACCACGATCTCGCGGATCGCGCCGTCGACCGGCAGCTTCTCCGGCCATTCGACCAGGTTGCCGGCGAGCGGATGGCGGTCGGCATCGAACAGGCCGGCGGCGGTGATCAGCAGGCGCAGGTCGTTGGTCTGCCACAACCGCAACTGCTCCAGCAGATCGCCGGGCGACTGCGCCGCCATCAGCGCCGCCTCGCGATCGAGCAGACGGTCGGCGCGCTCGACCTCGTATTCGGTGGTGCGCCAGTAGATCAGCGAGAATTGCAGAAGCGCCACCGCGGCCAGGATGGCGCTGGAGCCGAGGGTGAGCCGGAAGCTGGCGGTGCCGAACAGGGCGGCCAGGGACTGCCTGCGCAGGGGCTTGGCGATCGTCATGGGCGTCAACCGTCGCCTCTCCAACCGCGTGCGGGCGAACCGACTGGCTCCGGATGTCGCTGATCAGCGTGGCAAGCCTGGTCGCCACACTCACTGTGCCGAGAGGACGACGCCCCGGCAAGCAAGGCAAGCCCAGCCCGGAGCGTTCCTGAACGGATCGCGGTGCAGGGGCCGCCGGCCCCTGCCGGGTTCGGGCAGAGCCCGACCTTACTCGACGATCTTCAGCATGAACCCGGCGCCGCGGATGCTGTGGATCAGCGGTACCTCGTCGGGCGGGTCGATCTTGCGGCGCAGCTTGCCGATATGCACATCGACCAGGTTGGTCTGCGGGATGAAGCGGTAGTGCCAGACATCCTCCAGCAGCATGTCGCGGGTCAGCACCTGGTTGGGGCGGCGCACCATGTATTCCAGCAGGCGGAATTCGCGCGGCAGCAGTTCGAGGCTGCGTCCGGAGCGGCGCGCGACGCGGGCGATCAGGTCCATCTCGACCGGGCCGGCCTGCAGCACGGTCTCGCGCGTCTCCGCCGGTCGGCGCAGCAGCGCCTCGAGCCTGGCGGCGAGCTCCTCGATGGCGAACGGCTTGGTCAGGTAGTCGTCACCCCCGGCCTTGAGCCCGGTGACGCGATCGTCGACCGCCGACAGCGCGCTCAGCACCAGCACCGGGGTGCGGACTCCCTCGGCGCGCAGCCGGGCCAGCACCGCCAGCCCGTCCATGCCCGGCAGCAGACGGTCGAGCACCAGGGCGTCGAACGTGCCGCCCATCGCCAGATCCAGCCCCGCGCCGCCGGTCTCGGCATGGGTCATCGCATAGCCGCGCGCCGTGAGCTCGGCGATCACCGCGCCGGCGATCGCCGCGTCGTCCTCGACGAGCAGCACGCGCGGCTGGTCCTGGACCGGGGGGATGAAGGCGATGTCGCTCATAGGCTCCAGACATGGGTGGGCGCTTGCGTCACGGCCAATGAAAACTGCGACAGGACGCCGGTTCCCGCATCACGGCGGCAGCGCGTCGTCCGGCTCCAGCAGGTCGAGCGGGAGGTGGGCGTCCAGCGCGCCGTCCGTGCCGGCCTTCTCGTCCGGAGTCTCCACCACGCGCAGCCGGCGGGCCACCACCCTGGTGCGGCGCCTGGCCTCCTCGATGGTGTTCGACATGGTCGAGGCGTTGCGGCCGAGACGTTCCAGCACCTGGTCCATGCGGATCATCTCCTGCCTGGTGGCGCCCAGCAGATGGCTGATCGCCTCGGTCTTCTCCTCCAGCGCCAGGGTCACGTAGCCGAGATGGATGGTGCGCAGCAGGGCCGGGATCAGGCTGGGGCCCATCACCATCACCCGCGACACCCGCCCGAGCTCGTCGATCAGGCCCGGCATGCGCGCCACCTCGGCATAGAGCCCGTCGGTCGGCAGATAGAGCACGGCGAACTCGACCGTCACCGGCGGCAGGATGTATTTGGCGGCGATCTTGCGCGCCTCCAGCCGCACCGCCGTCTCCAGCGCCCGGCGGGCGGCGCGCTCCGCCTCGGGATCGACCCGGTCGACCGCATCGAGCAGGCGCTCGTACGCCTCGGTGGGGAACTTGGAATCGATCGCCAGCAGCGGCCGCGACGCGCCGCGCACCGGCATGCGCACGGCGAACTCGACCAGCTCGGCGCCGGCCGGATCGAGCTTGACGTTGCTCTGGTAGGCCCCGGCCGGCAGCACGTCGTCGAGGATCGCCCGGAGCTGCGCCTCGCCCCAGCCGCCGCGGGTCTTGACGTTGGAGAACAGGCGCTTGAGGTCGCCGATCTGCGCGGTCATCGACGACACCTCGCCCATCGCCTTCTGCACCGCGGCGAACTGCTCCAGCACCCGCTGGAAGCTGGTCTGCATCTGCTTCTCGACCGCCGCATGCAGTTGCTCGTTGACCGAATTCTGGATCGCCGCGAGACGGGCGGCGCTCTGCTCCGACATCAGGCGCAGGCCGGATTCCAGGGCGACGCGCGCCTCGCCCTGTTCGCGGGCGATCAGCGTGGTCAGCGCGCCGAGCCGCTCCTCCAGGCCGATACGGATCTCGCCGAGGCGCTCGGACAACGCGCGGTCGAGCCGGGAGAGATCCGCCCCGGCGCGGTCCTCCCGCCCGCCGGCGAGAAGCACCAGCCGCAGCACCAGCAGCGAGACCACCAGGCTGGCGACCGCGCCGGCGGCGGCCAGCAGCGTGAGCGGATCGGACAACATCGGACGATCCTAGCAGTCCGGCCCGAGTCGCGGCGCATCGTCACGAATCGGCGCACAAATCCGCCATGATCGCCGGCCACCCCTCCGCCGGGACGACGATCGGAGACGCGACGCATGGCCAGATCAGCAGGATCCATCCTGGCCGGGCCGATGGCTCTTTTTCTTCTGTGGTGCGCGGCGATCCCGGTGCGGGCGCAGACCGCGCCGGAGATCCGGCAGACGATCGCGGTCGCCAGCTTCCGCGGCCATGGCACGCTGGCGGTGACGCTGTCGCGCGACTGGACTGCGCCGCAGCCCGACATCGTCCGTGCGGTGATCACCATCCACGGCAAGGATCGCGACGCGGCGGCGTACGACCGGATCGCCCGCGCGGCGCTCGCCAGGGCCGGCGATGCCGGGCGCGGCACGCTGCTCGTCACGCCGCGCTTCGCAGGCCAGGACGAGCCGGCGGGCGACCTGCTGCGCTGGCGTGGCGATGGCTGGATGGAAGGCGGCCTGTCGGAGAGTCCGGCGGCGATCGGATCGTTCGAGGCGCTGGACGCGATCCTGGAAAAGCTGTCGGACCGTGCCCTGTTCCCGGCGCTGCGCAGCGTGGTCCTGGTCGGACACTCCGCCGGCGGCCAGTTGGTGCAGCGCTATGCGGAGCTGGGCCACGCGCCGGACAGGCTCGCCAAGGCCGGAATCGCGGTGCGCTCGGTGGTCGCCAACCCGTCCTCCTACGGCTATTTCACTGCGGACCGCCCGACCGCGTCCGGCGGTTTCGCGCCGTTCCCGCTCGACGAGTGCCACCGGTTCGACGACTGGAAATACGGCATGCGCGATCTGCCGGACTATGCCGCCGGCGCCACCGCGGCCGCGGTGGAGCAGGCCTATGTGCGGCGCGACGTCACCTATCTGCTGGGCGCGCTCGACACCGACCCGTCGCTCGACGCGCTCGACAAGAGCTGCGCCGCGGAGGCGCAGGGGCCGAACCACCTGATCCGCGGCCATGATTTCTTCCGCTACCTGCGCCTGCGTCATCCGGACGGGCTGAACCAGCGCGAGGACGACATCGCCGGGATCGGCCATGACGCGTCGGGCATGCTGCAGTCGGACTGCGCGCTGGCGGCGATCTACGACGCGCCGCTCTGCGGCCATGCCGCACCGGCGCCGGCGAGTGCCGCGCCGGGCCCGACGACGACGATTCCGGCGGTGAAGCCGGCGACACGTCTTGCGGCTCGACCGGCGCCGGACCGTCTGCGCCCGCGTCGCGCGCCGGTGCCGATCCCACGCCCTCGCCCGGCCGAGCATCGTCCGCCGCCGGTCGCCGGACGCGACTGGCAGCCGGGCGGCTGGGACTGGACCGGCGGCGGCTATATCTGGGTACCGGGCCATGCCCTGGTCCGCAGGGTGCCGCATCCCGTGTTCGTGCCGGCCTCCTGGCAGTTCGACGGCTATGGCTGGATCTGGGTGCCGGCGCACTGGCGTTCGTCGCGCTGAAAGCGCGCTGGCGTTCGTCCCGCTGAAAGCGCGCTGGCGTTCGTCCCGCTGACGGTCTAGCGACGCGGGATGCGTCTCTGCCGCCTCGCCACCACCGACGACATCGACGACATCGCGGCACTGATGGCGCTGTCGATCGACCGGCTGCAGACCGGCTTTCTCGCCCCGGCGCAGATCGCCGCCAGCCGGGCGGTGATGGGGCTCGATACCGGGCTGATCGCCGAAGACACCTACTTCGTGGTGCAGCAGGGCGATCGGCTGGTCGGGTGCGGCGGCTGGAGCCGTCGCGCCACCTTGTTCGGCGGGAACCATAGCGCCGCCCGGGACGAGCGGCTGCTGAACCCGGCCATCGAGCCGGCGCGGGTGCGGGCAATGTACACCCACCCGGATTTCGCGCGCCAGGGGGTCGGCCGGCAGATCCTGGCGGCCAGCGAGGGCGCCGCACGCCAGGCCGGCTTCGGGCGCGCCGAACTCGCCGCCACGCTGGCCGGGGCGCCGCTGTATCGCGCCTGCGGCTGGACCGACCTGGCGGCGATCGACGCCACGGTCGACGGGGTGCTGGTGCCGCTGATCAGAATGGGCAAGTTGCTCGGCTGAGGCGCCGCGGCGTTTTGCCGCTACGCTGCCGGTCCTGAACCGGCGGGGGATCTGATGGTGGTGGTTTCGTATCTCGGCCGGCGCACCGCGTCGGCGTGGCTGGTTGCGGCTTGCCTGGCCCCCCCCTGCCTGGCGGGTGCGCCGGCCCGTTCCCAGACCACGGGGCCGGCCGACGGCGTGCTGTTCGCCGATCCGCGGCACGTCACCGCGCAGCTCGCCACTCCCGGGCAGGAATGCGCCGGCAATGGCGGCCCGGACATCGCCAAGGGCGGCGCCTGGGGCATGGGCTGCCTGTTCATGAAGCCGCGTCTGGAACCGGGCACCGCGAAACCGGTCTACAGCCAGACCTACGGCTTCCAGGTCGGCATCGACATGCCGCCGCTGCCGGGCGACCCGGGCCGGCTGACCGACGGGCGCGACCAGGTGGCGCTCTATCCCGAGGTGCGCCAGGGCGCCTGGAGCAACGGCGCCTGGGCGATCAATCCGCTGGTCTCCGCCGGAAGGGATGCCGGCGGCAGCATCGTCGACGAGGCCGACCTCAACAATTTCAGCGGCTGCGACAGTCCCGGGATCGACACGCGCACCACCGGCGGCAGCAATCCGTTCGTCGCCAACCGCAGCGACGGCAGCCCGTGCCCGAGCAGGATCGGCATCCTGGTCACCGGCGTCGGCAACCGGGTGTCGTCGAGCGCCATCGCCATCAGCGGGGTCAGCACCCCGGCCGGGATGATGTGGCAGGACGGGATCTCGATGCTCGGCGGCTATCTCGTCAACGAATACGAATTCTATACCGATACGCTGGCCAGGACCGCGATCCGGATCAAGGGCGTGCACAGCCATTACGGGCTCGACCTCAGCGATGGCGGCTTCGGCTTCGGCGCCATCGGTCTGGCCAGCGCCGCGGGCAACGGACGCATCGTCTGGGCGTGTCCCGCGTCCGGCTGCGCCAGGGGTTTCCCGGCCGCCGCGCAGATCGCCCCGGCCGCGGACGGCGCGCTGCATCTGGGCGGCGCCGACCTGGCGGTGGAGCGCAACGTGCAGGCGCGCGGCAACATCGTCGCCGGCCCGCGCAGCAACTTCGTCAGCATGGCGCCGGACGGCCGGCCGGGCGCGTTCTTCGGCACCGATCCGGCGACCGGCTTCGGCGCGATCGCCAATGCGACCGACGCGACCCGCAACGGGCTGGTCACCGGCACGCTGCGCGCGGCCAGCGTCGAGGCGGGCCGGGTGCAGGCCGACGGCGCGATCCGCTTCCAGGTCAGGAGCCGGTCGACGCTGCCGCGCTCCTGCACCGACGGCGACACCTACCTGGTGCGCGAGCTCAGGAGACTGTCGACGTGCCTGGGCAACCGCTTCTATGCGGATGGCAGGCCGGTCGACGGGCCGGGCGCCGACTGAACGCCGGGCGGGCCGGCCGCGCGACCGGCGTTCAGCTCTCCAGCTTGAACAGCATCAGCGCGTGCCCGACCATCTCGCAGCCGCTGCCGATCGCATAGGCGCGGCCGGAGCTCATGCCGGGCCGGTTGGTGTCGAGGATCAGATGCCAGTGCATGCCGCCGCTGCAGGGCGGCATCACGAACTCGACCGCGTCGTGGTTGCCGTTGAGCACCATCAGCAGGGTGGCATCGGTGCCGGGGCGGCGGATGCCGGATGTCTTGGCGCGACCGTCCATCATCATGCCGAAGCAGCGCTGCTCGGCATCGTGCCAGTCCTGGTCGCGCATCATCTCGCCGTCCGCATTCACCCAGGTAACGTCGCGGACATCCAGATCCTCGTCGTAGTCGCCGGTCATGAAGCGCTGCCGGCGCAGGATCGGATAGTCGTTGCGGAGCTGCACCAGCCGCTTCACGAACTGGTAGAAGCCGGAGAACTTCCGCAGCCGCGACCAGTCGACCCAGGAGATCTCGTTGTCCTGGCAATAGGCGTTGTTGTTGCCGCCCTGCGTGCGGCCGAACTCGTCGCCGGCGAGGATCATCGGCGTGCCCTGGCTCATCAGCAGGGTCGCCATCATGTTGCGCATCTGCCGCTCCCGCAGCGCCAGGATCGCCGGATCGTCGGTCTCTCCCTCCGCGCCGCAGTTCCAGCTCGAATTGTTCGAGGTGCCGTCCTGGTTGTTCTCGCCGTTCGCCTCGTTGTGCTTGTCGTTGTAAGAGACGATGTCGTGCAGCGTGAAGCCGTCGTGCGCGGTGACGAAATTCACGCTCGACCAGGGCCTGCGGCCGCGGCGGTTGAACTTGTCGGCCGAGGCGCAGAGGCGCTTGGACAATTCCGCCGCGGATTCGGCGCTGCGCCAGAACGATCGCACCGTGTCGCGATAGCGATCGTTCCATTCCGCCCAGCCGGGCGGGAAACCGCCGACCTGGTAGCCGCCGGGGCCGCAATCCCACGGTTCGGCGATCAGCTTGACATCGGACAGGATCGGGTCCTGCCGGCAACTGTCGAGAAAGCCGCCGCCTTCGTCAAAACCATAGGTTTCGCGCCCCAGGATGGTCGCCAGGTCGAACCGGAACCCGTCGACATGCATCTCGGTGACCCAGTAGCGCAGGCTGTCGGTGACCATCTGCAGCACGCGCGGATGGCTCAGGTTGAGCGTGTTGCCGGTGCCGGTATCGTTGATGTAGTA
>CAIMSN010000095.1 GCA_903844135.1 uncultured Rhodospirillales bacterium
AGACGAGGTCGCCCGGCCGCGTGTGCGGCCGGGCGACGCTGGCAGGATCAGAAGCGGAACTGCAGCTTGGCGTAGAACAGGCGTCCGATCACGTCGTAGACCTGGCCGGCGGTATTGGTGCTGGTGTCCAGGACGAAGGGCGGGGTGCGGTCGAACAGGTTGTCGATGCCGCCGATGAGCTGGACCCGCTTGAAGTTATAGGCGGCAACGATGTCGTGGTAGAAGACCTCGTTGGTGTTGGTGAAGCGGTTGATCGTCGGATCGGCGTCGGCCGAGCCGTTATTGTAGAGCATGCCGTCGATGTAGCGGACGGTCCAGGCGAACGAGAACGGGCCCTTGGAGTAGGTGAGGGTCGCGTTGTCGCGCAGCACCGGGTAGCCGGCCGGATACAGGCCGGTGTTCAGCGCGGTGATGCGGCCCTTGAGGTTGTAGAACGGACCGTTGGGGATCAACTGCTCGGTGTAGCCGATGGTGTCGACCAGCTCGTTGGTCAGGGTGAAGCGATGGCCGCCGCGCAGGCGGACAGTGTAGTTCAGGTCGATGTCGAGGCCGTTGGTGCGGGTCTCGCCGAGATTGTTCTCGGTGGCGACCGCATTGTTGATCTGGCCGTTGGCGAGACGCTGGCCGGCATCGTTGCAGTACGGGCTGGAGAAGTTGGCGCTGGTGTAGCACTGGTCGAGCACGAACTGGGTCGAGACCGAACCGATCGTGTTCTCGATCTTGGTGTGGAAATAGTCGATCTCGGCCGACAGGTTCGGGATCCAGCGCGGGGTCAGCACGGTGCCGATGGTGTAGGTGCGCGAGGATTCCGGCAGCAGCGCCGGGTTGCCGCCGACCAGGGTCGCGACCTGGGCGCTCGGTTCCGTGAACGTGGCGCTGTTGATCCCCTGACGGGCGCAGTTCGCGGACACGATACCGGATGCCGCGCCGTAGCTGCCGACCTGACCCTTGTCGCAGGGATCGGAGGCCGCGTTGAACGACAGCGTGTTGCCGCCGAAGGCTTCGGAGATCGCCGGCTGGCGCACCGAGGTGCCGATATTGGCGCGGAAGCGGATGTCGCGCGTCGGCGACCAGTTGATGCTGGCCTTCCAGTTCTCGACCGAGCCGAAGGTGCTGTAGTCGGAATAGCGGCCGGACAGATCGACGTGCAGGTCCTTGGCCATGATCAGGTTCTTGAGCAGCGGAATGTTCAGCTCGCCGAACGCTTCCGTCACGTTGAAGCCGCCGCCGGTCGGGTTCTCGATCGCCGCGGTGGTGTCGCCGGACTGGAACACCGGATCGGGATGATAGGCGCCGTTCTCGCCGCGATGCTCCATGCCGAGCGCCAGGCCGAGCGGGCCATACGGCAATTGCAGCAGCTTGTTGTTGGTGATGGAGGCACCGATGTCGCGGAACTGATACAGCGCCTGGCTGCGGGCGGTGAAGGTGGCGTAGTTGATCGCCTGCTGGCTGAACTTGCCGGCGCCGAACGGATTGGCAAGCACGCAGCCGGTGGAGGCGACGCAGACGGCTGGGTTGTAGACGCCGTCGTCGACGAAGCCATCGTTCAGGCTCTGGAAGCCCATCTCCTGCTCCAGGTGGCTCCAGCGGACGTTGCCGGTATCCTCGAGCGTCGCCACCGACTTTCCGTAGGTGAAGTAGCTGTCGTAGTCCCAGTTGCCGTAGATGTTGCCCTTCGCCCCGACCGTGCCCTGATAGGAATCCAGGCCGGTATTGTAGTCGCGCAGGCCCCAGTCGGTGGTGCGCTTGAGCCCGTACGCCTCGCCTGTAAATCCGTTGGCGACGGCGAACGGATTGCCGGCGGGGATGTCGAAGCTCTGGCCGATGTTCGGGTTGCCGGTGATCGGCTGGCCGGAGAGCTGCGTCTGGGTGTTCTTGTGGGTGTAGTAGGCCGATCCATACAGCGTCAGGTGGCTGTTGACGTCGAAATGGGTGTTCGCGGCCACGTTGCCGTCGGTCAGGCGCTTGGTGAGATAGGTGTCGTAGCCGTAATCGTAACGGCCGTTGACGTCCTGGTTGCCACCGTTGGCGCCCTGGTACACGCCGGAGAAGGGCTGCGGCTTGCCACCAACATTGGTGATGTTCTGCGGATCGTTAATCGCGGTGCTGCTGGAGAAATAAGGCGCATCGTAGCCGAAGAACCGGCCGGCGACCGGATAGCCGGAACCGATTGTGTAGGGGTTGCCCGGGCCGTTATCGAAGGAGTCGACGGGCGTCGCCCAGTCGCGATCCTTCTGCGCGACGGGGCCCTGATCGACGTAGCGGCCGCTGATGGCGAAGTTGCCGCGGCCCTGGGCGAAATCGAAGCCGGTAGCGGCGGAGATGTCGCCGGTCAGGTCGTCGCCGGAGGCGCTGATGTTGCCGCTGGTGTTGATCTGGGTGCCGGTGAAGTTCTTCTTGGTGATGATGTTGATGACGCCGGCGACGGCGTCGGCGCCGTAGATGGTCGAGGCGCCGTCCTTCAGGATCTCGATGCGATCGACCATCTGGATCGGAATGGTGTCGAGATCGACGCAGTCGTCGCCGACGCCGTAGCCGGAATGGACGAAGCGCTTGCCATCGACCAGCACCAGGGTGCGGTTGACGCCCAGATTGTTGATGTCGAGGCAGGAGGCGCCGTTGCCGCCGTTGTTGGTGGTGTTCTGCACGCCGTCGGTGCCGATCGAGGGGATCTTGTGCAGCACGTCCTCGATGGTCTGGGACGAGGACTGCTCGATCTGCTTGGCGGTGACGACGGTGATCGGCGCCTCGCTGGTGGCGTTGCTGGTGCGCAGGCGCGAGCCGGTGACTTCGATGTTCTCGGCGGCCGGCGCCGCGCCGGGCGCCGATGCGGCGGTCGCGGCCAGCGGGGTGCCGGTGACCTGGGCGAGGGCGGGTGCGGCGCCGAGGACCGGCGACAGCGCCAAGGCGGCGATCGAGCCGGAGAGGGTGGCCCGCAGGGTCAGGCGTCGCGAGGAAAGGCGGCGGGGCGTCATCGAGGATACTCCAGTCCCGGCTCGCAAGAGCGGGCAGATCAACGGGAAAGTGATGAAGATGGACGGTCTGTTAATCGTTGGATATCGGTTATAACAACGGGTCCGGAACGCCAACTTCGCTGTCGGGGCCGCGAGACATCGATAAACAACCTCTCGCGGGCTTGGAGGGAGCCGCCTCCGCTCCGCAACGGAACGTGACGGGATGTGACGACACTTAAAGTTCAAGACACCCCACCCATGCAATGCCCGCATGGAACCATTTCGCGTAACCGCGGCGTCACGTTGC
This sequence comes from uncultured Rhodospirillales bacterium, assembly GCA_903844135.1. Classification (GTDB taxonomy): domain Bacteria; phylum Pseudomonadota; class Alphaproteobacteria; order Acetobacterales; family Acetobacteraceae; genus Lichenicola. The sequence continues at coordinate 3,262 of CAIMSN010000095.1, forward strand.
GGAAAAGTCACAGATTGTTCACGCTGTTACAAAAGGCGCGACGCAGTCTCGCCGGCAGGGTGTCGCTTCCATGCACCAGGTTGGCAGGCAGTTCGCCGCGGGCGCTTCTTCCCAGGGCAAAAACCGGCTACGTGCGACAGGATGAGAGCACGGTTGCCGTCGGGACCGCCGGTTCGGCCTCTCGGGCAGGCGGAAGCAGAGGGCGTGGGACGACGATGAACAAACGGATCTGGCTACTGACGGTCTCCACCGCCGCTCTCGCCGGCGTCGCGGCGCCCGCGCTCACCCCTGCCCTGGCCCAGCCGGTGCAGGGCCTCTATGTCGGACTCGGCGGTGGCGGAAACCTGGCCCAGGACCAGACCGTGCGGCTGTCGCCGCAGGCGCCGAGCGGCAAGCTGCGCTACGGGCCCGGCGTGGTCGGGCTCGGCAGCGTCGGCTACGGATTCGGCAACGGGCTGCGGCTCGAGGTCGAGGGCAACTACCGCAACGACACGGTGCAGCATTTCCTCGGCAGCTTCCCGACCCAGGCGGGCGGCCACCAGGAGACCTACGGCGGCATGGTGAATGCGCTGTTCGACATGGATATCGGCAAGAGCTGGCTGTATCCGTATTTCGGTCTCGGCGCCGGCTATGGCTGGTCGCACATGGACGCCTACTACGCCGCGCCGAACTACGCCGAGCATCTCGGCGGCACCAGCGACGGCAACTTCATGTATCAGGGCATCTTCGGCCTCTCGGTCCCGGTGCCGTGGGTGGTCGGGCTGTCGACCACGCTGGAATACCGCTTTACCTCGCTGCTCGGCCCGCAGCGCTTCTCCGGCGCCGGCATCGGCAACGAGGGCGCGTTCGGCGTGAAGCCGTACGGCGTGTCGCGCGGCAACCAGGACATCACCAGCAACTACAACCACTCCCTGCTGCTGGGCGTGCGCTACGAGTTCAATCCGCCGCCGCCGCCTGCCCTGCCGGCCGCGCCGCTGGTTCCGGCAGCACCCGCGCCGGCCGAGGCGCGCACCTACCTGGTGTTCTTCGACTGGGACCGCTCGGCGCTGACCGCGCGGGCCCGCGAGATCGTCGCCCAGGCCGCGCAGGCCTCGACCCATGTGCAGACCACGAGAATCGCCGTCAACGGCTACACCGACAGCTCCTCGATCCATGGCGGGGCGCGCGGCGCCGCCTACAACCAGGGCCTGTCGGTGCGTCGCGCGCAGAGCGTGAAGGCGGAGCTGATCCGCGACGGCGTTCCCGGCTCGGCGATCGACATCCACGGCTACGGCGAAACCCACCCGCTGGTCGCCACCGGCCCCAACACCCGCGAGCCGCAAAACCGCCGCGTTGAAATCATCCTAAATTAAAGGATTTCAAAGGCCCCGCCTTTGATGGGGTCCAGGGGCAAAGCCCCTGGCTTTCTCTCTTTTTTTACGCCAACCCGGCAAACAGCGACGTCGACAAATACCGCTCCGCAAACGAAGGCACGATCGCAACGATCTGCTTGCCCTTATTTTCCGGCCTGAGCGCCAACCCCAGCGCCGCATGCAGCGCCGCCCCTGAGGAGATGCCGATCGGAAGGCCCTCCATGCGGGCGCAGCGGCGCGACGCCGCGATCGATTCGCGTTCCGAGACGGTGATGACCCCATCGAGCGCCCCGAGTTCGAGCACGTTGGGGCAGAAGCCGGGCCCGATGCCCTGGATGCCGTGCGGCCCCGGCTCGTCGCCGTTCAGCACCGCGCTCTCGGTCGGCTCGACGCCATAGACCAAGAGTCCCGGCCGGCGCGGCTTGAGCGCGCGGGCGATGCCGGTGGCGGTGCCGCCGGTGCCGATGCCGGCCACCACGATGTCGATGTCGCCGGCGGTATCGGCCCAGATCTCCTCGGCGGTGGTCAGAGCGTGGATCTCGGGGTTGGACGGGTTGTCGAACTGGCGCGGCATCCAGCTTTCCGGCGTCTCGGCCAGGATCTCCTGGGCGCGGGCGATGGCGCCGGCCATGCCGAGCCGGGCCGGGGTCAGTTCGAGCTGCACGTCCATCAGGCGCAGCATCTTGCGACGCTCGATCGAGGCGCCTTCCGGCATGGTGACGATCAGCCGGTAGCCGCGGGCGGCGGCGACGAAGGCGAGCGCGATGCCGGTATTGCCTGAGGTGGGTTCGACCAGGACGGTGCGGCCGGGGGTGATGAGGCCGTCGCGCTCGGCGTTGAGCAGCATGGCGGCGCCGATCCGGTCCTTGACCGAGCCGAGCGGGTTGAAGAATTCGAGCTTCAGCGCCACCCGGGCGAGCAGCCCGTCCTCCGCGGTCAGACGCGGCAGCGCGACCAGCGGGGTGCCGCCGATGGTCTCGACGATACTGGGATAGATCCGGCCGCGCGGGGCGGCGAAGCTGTCCGCCACGGTGGCGGCCGAGGCAGCCGGGACGCCCTGCGGGCGCGGGTCACGAGAAGCGCCCTGCGGGCGCGGGCCGGGAGAGACGCCTTGCGGGCGATCGATCTGATCCATCGGTCGCATATAACACCGTTCTGCGTCGTGGATAAGCACCGGACGGTCTGGTATGCAGGGACCGACGGTAAGGGATTCGGGAATGCTGCTGCGGCGGGATCGGGCGATGGTGGCGGTGCTGATCATGCTGGACGTCGCGTTCCATGCCGGACGCGCCGGGACGGTGAGTGCCGCCGACATCGCCGAGCGGGCCGGCCTGGCCAGGCGCGGCATCGAGCCGCTGCTGCAGGCTTTGTCGCGCTCGTCGCTGCTGGAGAGCATCCGCGGGCCGCGCGGCGGCTACCGGCTGGGGCGGCCGCGGCGCGACATCAGACTGTCCGACGTGATCGACGTGACGATCGCCGAGGATGGCGCTTCCGATGACGGGCCGGTCGGCACGCTGTTCGGCAAGGTGGTCGAGCCGACCTGGCGCGCGCTGGACGACCGGCTGCGCGCCGAGCTCGGTGCGCTGACGCTGGACGATCTGGTGCGGCGCGCCGAGGCGGCCGGGCTCCGCCGCCCCCTTTCCGAGCCGATCAGCTTCTCCATATAGAGGCGGACGGGCGGGTACGGGGCGCCCGCCGTAAACCACAGCATTGCGTCGTGGTCAGATTGACCCGCGACGGGCGATCGTTTTTCATCCGGCGCTCGCGACTATCGCCGCCTCATTTCCTGTCAGCCGAGGAACCGCGTCATGACGATCCAACTGGGCCAGATCGCGCCCGATTTCGAACAGGACACCACCCAGGGCCGGATCAGGTTCCATGACTGGCTCGGCGATAGCTGGGGCGTGCTGTTCAGCCACCCAAAGGATTTCACCCCGGTCTGCACCACCGAGCTCGGCGCGGTGGCCAGGCTCGGGCCGGAATGGAAGAAGCGCAACGTGAAGGTGATCGGCCTGTCGGTCGATCCGGTGGAGAGCCATCATCGCTGGGAAGGCGACATCGAGGAGACCCAGGGCTCGGCGGTGGATTTCCCGATGATCGCCGACCCGGACCGCACGGTGTCGAACCTGTATGGCATGGTGCATCCGGAGGCGGACCCGACCATCACCGTGCGCAGCGTGTTCGTGATCGACCCGAACAAGAAGGTGCGGCTCAGCCTGACCTATCCGCCGTCTGCGGGGCGGAACTTCGCCGAGGTGCTGCGGGTGATCGACAGCCTGCAACTGACCGACGGCTACAAGGTCACCACGCCGGCGGACTGGCAGCAGGGCGACGACGTGATCATCGCGCCGAGCGTCAACGACGAGGCCGCGAAGGGTCTGTTCCCCGGCGGCTGGAAGACCCTCAAGCCGTATCTGCGGATGGTGAAGCAGCCGGTGGCGAAGTAGCCGCCGGGCCTGCTCCCGACTCCCACTGACAAGGTTCACGCCGTGCCCGACCAGACCATGACCCCGCCTCCGCCGGCCTCGCCGGCCCAGGCCGCCGCGCGCAAGCCGACCGGCGTCGAGACGCTGAAACGGGCGAGCCACGGCCTGCGCGGGCGACTGGCCGAGGAGCTGGCGGAAGGCGGGGTCCAGGTCAGCGAGGATGCCTACAACCTGCTCAAGTTCCATGGCAGCTACGAGCAGTTCGACCGCGACACCGCGACCGCGCTGAAGCAGCAGAAGCTGGAGAAGGACTACCAGTTCATGGTCCGCGTGCGCATGCCGGGCGGCATGCTGACCGCGGACCAGTATCTGGCGCTCGACCGGCTGGCGGACAGCCACGCCAACGGCACGCTGCGCATCACCACGCGCCAGGGACTCCAGTTCCACGGCATCCTGAAGGCCGATCTCAAACCGTCGATCGCCGCGATCAACGACACGCTGCTGACCACGCTGTGCGCCTGCGGCGACGTGGTGCGCAATCTGATGACCACGTCCGCGCCGCGATCCGACGCGCGTCATGCCCGGCTGCGCGACGATGCGCGGATGCTGTCGCTGGCGCTGCTGCCGCAGAGCCGCGGCTACTACCAGATCTTCCTCGACGAGGCGCCGGTGGCCGGCTTCGACGAGACCGAGACGCTGTACGGCGAGACCTACCTGCCGCGGAAGTTCAAGATCGGCCTGGCGACGCCGGAGGACAACAGCGCCGACGTGCTGTCCAACGACCTCGCCTTCATCGCCCTGTTCGACGACCAGGACACGCTGACCGGCTACAACGTGGCGATCGGCGGCGGGCTGGGCATGACTCACAACCGCGCGGACACGTTTCCCCGCCTGGCGACGCCGGTCTGTTTCGTCGGGCCGGACGATCTGCTGGCGATGGCCCGCGCGGTGGTGAGCCTGCATCGCGACCATGGCGGCCGCACCGACCGCAAGCGGGCCAGGCTGAAATACGTGGTCGAGGATCACGGGCTGGACTGGTGCAAGGCGCGGCTCGACGCGTATCTCGGACGCACGCTGGAACCGCCGCGGCCGATGGCCCGGCTGCATATCCCGGAGCTGCTGGGCTGGCACGAGCAGGGCGACGGGCTGTGGTGGCTCGGCGTGCCGGTGCCGTCCGGACGGATCGAGGACAACGCGACCGCCACGCTGCGCACCGCGCTGCGCGAGATCGTGACGCAATTCCGGGTCGATCCGATCATGACGGCGCAGCAGGACGTGCTGCTGTCCAACGTGCGGCCGGAGGATCGCGACGCGATCGACGCCGTGCTGGACCGGCACAGGGTGGTGCCGGCCGCGTCGCTGTCGACCTTCGCGCGGTTCGCCCTGGCCTGCCCCGCCTTGCCGACCTGCGGCCTGGCGCTGACCGAGGCGGAGCGGGTCAGGACACCGATCGTCGCGAGCCTTGAGGCGATCCTGCGTCGACACGGGCTGGAGAACCGGCGCATCAGCCTGCGCATCACCGGCTGCCCGAACGGCTGCGCGCGCTCCTATGCCGGCGATATCGGGCTGGTGGGGCGAATCCCCGGTCACTACGCGATCTATGTCGGCGGCGATTTCGACGGCCACAGCCTGTCGTTCCGGTATCTGGAACGGGTTCCGGAGGCGCGCCTCGGCGAGGCGTTCGCGCCGCTGTTCGCCGCCTGGGCGGAGCAGGGCGTGGACGACGAGGGGTTCGGCGCGTTCTGCACCCGGCTCGGCCGCGACGCGCTGCTGTCGCTGGCCGGCGCGGTGGACGGCGCGCTGCCGGCGGCCTGAGTCCGCCGGCGCCGTCCACTCAGTTGGTCGTGGTGGTGGTCTTCTTCTTCACGACGTGATGCACGGTCCTGTGCTTGCTGCTGGTGCTGGACGGCGGCGGGGCCGCCGGCACGATCGGCGCGACCGGGCGGGCGACGCCGGTCGCGTCCACCATCGCGTTGACGTGCAGCAGGGTGCGCTGGCCGGCGCCGGTCGGCACCAGGCTGACGGTGAAGCTGTCCGGACCGGCATAGGCGGTGGTCGGCGTGTAATCGACCAGGGTCTGGTTGTTGTAGTTGTGGATGAACGCCTTGCCGTGCGCCGGCAGCGTCTGCAGCAGGAACGAGGCGTAGGCGGTGCCGTCCGGCTGGGCGACCGGAACGGCGCAGAGCCCGTCGTCGGAACGCACGCTGATGCTGATGGTGCGACCGCTCGGGTCGGACTTGACCGGGCCAAGCGTGCAGACCGCGGACACCTTCTCGTAACCGAACGGATCCGGCGCGATGGCGGCGACGGGCGCCGGGACCGGCCGCTGCGCGCAGCCGGCCATCAGCAGGACGGTCGACATAAGGCCAGTCGTCAGAAGGGATGAAGCAGGTCGCAAGCGCACTCGTCAGCTCCGGAGTCTGGCAGCCCGCGACGCATGCGGGGCCCTGTGCCATAGGCCAAAAGCCCGGCGCGGGAAAGGGCCGCCCCGGACCCGGGCCGAGCGCCGGAGCTTGCCCACGGACCGGTTGCGGGATTATGCAACCCCTCCAGCCCAATCAGGGCCGGCACCGATGCCGTTTAGCAACAGTCCGCCCGGCGGTTTGGGAGAGTTCGATCAATATGGTTGCGGAACCGCAGGTTAGCGCTGCAACCTCAGGTTCCAGATGAACGGCGCCGTCTGGCGTCGTCGGTTATGTCCCCTCGCTGTCACAGTTTGGTCCGGAGAACATCATGTCCTTCCCTATGCGGCGCATCGTGGCGGGGCTGGCGATCGCCAGCCTCCTGTCCGGGCCGGCGATGGCCGCCGGCCAATGCGGAATCTCGTCGGCACGGCAGGCCTTCGACGTGCAGGGCCTGAAGAGCGAGCTGATGGTGACGGCGCTGTCGTGCAACATGCAGGACCGCTACAACGCCTTCATCGAGAAGTTCCGCCCGGACCTCACCGCGCAGGAGGTGGCGCTGAACGGCTATTTCCGCACCGCCTACGGCCGCGGCGCGCAGAACGCGCATGACGACTACATCACCCAGCTCGCCAACGTGCAGTCGGAGCGCGGCCTGAAGGCCGGCGTGGCATTCTGCCAGCAGCGCGTGGCGATGTTCGACGAGGTCGCGGTGCTGCGCGACGCCACCGATCTGGGCGGCTACGCCGAGGCCAAGGACATCGTTCAGCCGGCCAGCTACGAGACCTGCGCCGCGCCGGAGGCGATGAGCCATCCCGCGCGCGTGCGCCGGATCAAGGCGATGGCGCACCCCAAGCGCGGCTGAGCCGCACGGCCGCGGTCCTGGCGGCCGCGCGGCGTGGGTAGGTTCTCGGAGCGGAACAGATGGCGTCCCTGATCCTGTCGCGCGAGACGGTCGACTTCCTGCTGTTCGACTGGCTGGCGGTCGACCGGCTGCCGGAGCGGCCGCGCTACGCGGAGCATGGCCGCGAGACCTTCGATGCGGTGCTGGATCTGTGCGAGACGATCGCCGCCGAGCAGTTCGCGCCGCACAACAAGCTGTCCGACGCCAACGAGCCGCGTTTCGAGAACGGCGCGGTGACGATGATCCCGGAGATCGGGCGGGCGCTGGCGGCGTTCCGCGAGTCCGGGATGTTCGCCGCCGCCGCCGACGCCGAGCTGGGCGGAATGCAACTGCCGGCCAGCATCGCCGCCGCCGGCATGGCGTTCTTCAAGGCGGCCAACATCGCCACCGCCGCCTATCCGATGCTGACCATCGCCGCCGCCAACCTGCTGCGCGCGCATGGCTCGGCGCAGCAGATCGACACCTATGTTCGGCCGATGCTTGAGGGCCGGTATTTCGGCACCATGGCGCTGTCGGAGCCGCAGGCCGGCTCGTCCCTGGCCGACATCACCACGCGCGCCGAGCGGCAGGCGGACGGGAGCTGGCGGCTGTCCGGCGCCAAGATGTGGATCTCCGGCGGCGAGCACGACCTGTCGGAGAACATCGTCCATATGGTGCTGGCGCGCGCCGCCGGCGCGCCGGTCGGGGTGAAGGGCATCAGCCTGTTCGTGGTGCCGAAATTCCTGCCGGACGGGCAGCGCAACGACGTCGTGCTGGCCGGGCTCAACCACAAGATGGGCTATCGCGGCACCACCAACACGCTGCTGAATTTCGGCGAGGGCGTGCATCGTCCGGACGGGGCGCCGGGCGCGGTGGGGTTCCTGGTGGGCGAGCAGAATCGCGGGCTCGCCGCCATGTTCCACATGATGAACGAGGCCAGGATCGGCGTCGGCATGGGGGCGGTGGCGCTGGGCTATACCGGCTACCTGCATGCGCTCGACTATGCGCGCACCCGTCTGCAGGGCCGGGTGCCGGGAAGCGACAAGGCGGCGCCGATCATCCAGCATGCCGACGTGCGGCGGATGCTGCTGGCGCAGAAGAGCTACGTCGAGGGCGGGCTGGCGCTGGTCCTGTTCTGCGCGAGGCTGGTGGACGAGGAGCGCTCGGCGCCGGACCAGGCGGCGCGACACCAGGCGCACGCGCTGCTGGAGCTGCTGACGCCGATCGCCAAGAGCTGGCCGTCGCAATGGTGCCTGCAGGCGAACGACCTGGCGATCCAGATACATGGCGGCTACGGCTATACCCGCGACTATAACGTCGAGCAGTTCTATCGCGACAACCGGCTGAACCCGATCCATGAGGGCACGCACGGCGTGCAGGCGCTGGATCTGCTCGGCCGCAAGGTGGGCCAGGAGGGCGGGCTGTCGCTCCGGCTGCTGCTGGACCGGATCGCCGGGACGGTCGGGCGAGCGCGGGAGCAGCGGTCGCTCGCCGGCTGGGCCGGGGCACTGGAGCGGGCGGCCGCCGAGCTGGACGCGGTGACGCAGGCCTGCCTGACCGCGCCCGATCCGAGGCAAGGCCTGAGCAACGCGACCGCCTATCTGGAGGCGTTCGGCCATCTGGTGGTCGCCTGGATCTGGCTGCAACTGGCACTGGCCTGCGTCGGCCGCGACGACGATTTCGCCCGCGGCAAGCGGCATGCGTGCCGGTATTTCTTCCAGATCGAGCTGCCGAAGATCGGCCCGATGCTGGCGCCGCTGCGCGACGCGGACACGACGATCGCCGACACCGATCCGGCCTGGTTCTAGCCGGCTGCCGACTGCCGACTGTCGACGATCGCCCAAGCAGGATCGTCAGGCTCGGCTGAGAAGCTCGTCGAGGGCGCGGACGATGCGGGCGCTGCTTGCTTCATCGGCAAGAGAAGCGACCGGCGCGCCCAGCCGGACCACGGGTATCGTTGCCAGGTTGAATACGTCGAGAACCAGGATCATGCCGTCGAGGATGAAGCGCGGCGCCAGATAGTGCTCGGCGACCCTGGCCCGGGTCGCCAGCAGCAAGGGTGCGACGAGCCGGGTGGCGGCGCGGTCGTAGCGCCCGTTCTGCAACGTGACGACGAACGGCATCGCGTCGCGTCGCTGGCCTGGATTGCGGTGGACATCGAACTGGGGCACCGGCTCAGAGCGACGAGAACTCGTCGCTGAGGAGACCGTGCTGGCGATGGAAGGCGTCGAGATCAGCGACGACCGCGTCGATCGTCCTGTCCTCGTCGCGTCGTTGCGCGCGCGCGCGCTCGACGAATCCGTGCAGCAGCGACTCGATGGTGCCGCTCAGGTCGGGCGTGAGTGTCCTGGCTTCTCGAACCAGATCCTCGTTCAGGCTGACATTGATCGGTCGCTTCAGGGAGGGTGCCGTCATCGCAGGCTCTCCGGGGTATGGCGCACGCATGGTGTTGCAGGTCGGGTGAGCACGCAAGATGGGCCTCAGCTCGCGGTCTTCTGCTCCGGCAGCACATGCACCGCCTGGCCGTCGGACAGGTTGGTCGGCGGGTTGACGATCACCTTCTCGCCGCCGGAGAGCCCGTCGGCCAGGTCGGCCTCGGTGCCGGTGTCGCGGGCGATGCTGACCGGGCGGAGA
>CAIMSN010000096.1 GCA_903844135.1 uncultured Rhodospirillales bacterium
ACCCGGACGTCGAGCGACAGGCGCAGCGGCGTGCGGTCGGTGCTGAGGCGCTTGTCGAAGAAGCGCTCGACGCCGCCGACGCCGTGATCGTCGACATCCACCGCGCCCATGATCTGCGCCGCGGTGCGGCCGAGCGGATAGTGCCGCTTCTCGCCCGGCTCGAAATAGATCCCGGGAATGCCGAGATCGTTGATCGCCAGCTCCTTGTCCGGCGGGATGTCGCGGGCGAGATAGACGAACTGCTTCTTCGACGACAGGCGCTGCGTGATGTCGGCGACGTCGAGATTGGGCAGGATCTTCTTGAGCTTGGCGGCGGCGTCCGCCGGGTCGATCAGCTCCATCGGGTTGGCGAACACCGCGGCCATCGGCAGCGAGATCGCCAGGATCTGGCCGTTGCGGTCGGTGATGCTGGCGCGATGCACCGGCAGCCCGACATCGTCGGCGAACAGCCCGTGCGGGTCCGCCTTGACGGTCGGGATCTGCGGCACCAGCGGCGCGATCTGACGCTTCGCCGGCGCCATCGGCACCAGCACCGTGGCCATCGCCAGCTTGAGCGACACCGCGCCGAACAGCACCGCGAACCCGGCCGCGGAGGCCAGCAGCCGGACGCGCATCTTCTCCAGCGCCGCACGCTGCGCCAGGTCGCGACCGGTCACGCTGACCACGGTCTCGCCGGTCATCAGGCGGTCCGGTCCTGGGCGGTCGGCCTGCATCGCGCTCAGTTGCCGTCGGCGACGGGCACGGGGGCGGGCAGCGACGAGCGGCCGGAGCCGAGCGAGGAGCCGACCGGCATGCCGGCCGGCGCCGACGGCACCGCGTAGCCGACCGCGCGCGGGGCCGGCCAGGCGGGCTGCGCCGCGGCACGGGCCGTACGCCAGGCGGCGGCGGCGATCACCGGCGGGGCGCGGTAGGTGCTGGCGATCCTGGTCACCAGCGGCGCGCTGGCGCCTTGCGGGCGCGGCACGGCGGCGGCGGCGAGCCGGACCGGGGGAGCGGCATGCGCGGCGTGCGGTGCCGCATGCGCGACGACGCGGCGCATCGCCGCCTGCGGCACCACGTCCTGGGTTCCGTGCGCGCCAGGCGTGCCGCCAGCGTCTTCGCCGCCGTCGGTCGCATCGGCGATCTGCAGGTCGGCCGGGACGCGATGCGGCGCGCCGGCCTTGGCGGCATGCGCCGGTGCCGAGGACTGCGCCAGGACCGTGGCCTGGTTCGCGCCCGGCCGGCTACCCGGCCTGGCCGGAGGCGTCGCGTCGGCGATCGCCGCGTCGCCGGCGTCTGGCGAGCCGGTCGCGGCAGGCGCCGCCGGCCTGGCGCCGACCAGCGACGGCGCGGTCTCCGGGGTGACGATCGGATGCGGCGGCGTCTCCGGGCCCACCGCCGGCAGGCGGCTGTCCAGCGTCGCAAGCTGGACGAACTGGGTCGGCGCCATCGGGCCCAGTTGCGGCAGGAAGCGGGTGGCGAGACCCTGCAGACGGTCGGGCTGGTTCAGCAGCGCCCATTCGGCGCGCAGCATCGCGGTGCGTTCCCGGATCTGCTGCGTATCCGACACGATCTTCGAGATCTGCTGGTCGAGCAGCGTGGTGCGGTGCTTCTCGGAGTAGAGATAGAGCCCGGAGGCTCCGGCGAGCAGCGCGCAGACGCAGGTGAAGGAGCGGATCATCTGGCGTCTCCGGAAGACGTGGCGGCCGTGTCTGGCGACAGGCGTTCGAGCGTGCGCAGCTTGGCGCTGCGGGCGCGCGGATTGAGGCGGGTCTCGCTGTCGCCGGGACGCAGCGCGCGATTCGCCACCAGCCGGAACGCGGCGGGTGTGCGCGCCTGGTCGAGGCCGCGCGGGTCATGCCGCGACGGCGCCGGGGCGCGTCCGGCGGCATCGAGCATGAAGCGCTTGACGATGCGGTCCTCGAGCGAATGGAACGAGACCACGACCAGGCGTCCGGCCGGACGCAGCATGCCGGCCGCCTGGGCCAGGCCGGCCTCGATCTGGCCGAGCTCGTCATTGACCCTGATGCGCAGCGCCTGGAACGAGCGGGTCGCCGGATCGATCCCGGATTTCTCCTTCGGCACCACGCGGCGGATGATCGAGGCGAGCTGCTGCGTGGTCTCGATCGGCGCCTCGGCGCGGGTGGCGACCACGGCGCGGGCGATCCGGCGCGACAGCCGCTCCTCGCCGAACCTGTAGAGCACGTCGGCAAGTTCCGCTTCCGGCAGGGTGTTGACCAGATCGGCCGCGCTCGGGCCCTCCTGGCTCATGCGCATGTCGAGCGGACCGTCCTGGCGGAAGCTGAAGCCGCGCTCCGCCTCGTCGATCTGGAACGAGGAGACGCCGAGATCGAGCACCACGCCGTCCAGTTCGGAAACGCCGTGTTCGGCCAGAAGCGACAGCATGTCGCCGAACCCGCCCTGCACCAGATGCAGCCGGTCGACGCCGTCCCGGGCGCGCAGCGTGTCCGCCATCGCGCGGCCGCGGGCGATGGCGTGCGGATCGCGGTCGATCGCATAGAGGGTGCAGCGTGCCGCGGCCAGGATCGCGCCGGCATAGCCGCCGCCGCCGAAGGTGCCGTCGAGATAGAGGCCGCCATCGGCCGGGCGCAACTGCGCGAGCACTTCCGCGAGCATCACCGGACGATGCCCGGCGCCGGGATCGGCGGCGAGCGCGTTCATGCCGCGCTCCCGCCGGCCTTGGCCGGCTGCGCAGCGAGTCCGGCATGCGCCGGAAGGGTGACGCCGCGGGCGCGGGCGCGAGCCTCGACGATGCGCTGCGCCGCGGCGACGGGCTCCCAGATCTGGAAATGGCGGCCAAGGCCCATGAAGGTTACCGAATCGGAGAGGGAGGCGTGCGCGGCGAGCGCTTCCGGTAGCGTGATTCTGCCTTCCTTGTCAGGGTCCAACGGCCAGGCATCGCCATAAAGCGACAGCGCCATGTCCTCCTGGTCGTCGCTGAACAGGTCGAGATTGTCGAGATTGGGCGCCAGTGCGCGGAAGGCCGGCGTCGGCCAGGCCTCGATGCAGGGATGCTTGGGCGACTGGCGCAGCACCAGCAGCGTGTCGCCGGCCAGCGGATCGATCTGCGTGTTCGCGGCCTGGGCGCGCAGGATGGTGCGGAATCCGGCGGGGATCGACACGCGGCCTTTCGCGTCCAACCGGTTCTGGTGGGTGCCGAGGAACACGCTCATTCGTCCCTCCCGCACCCGGTTCCGACCGCTGAGACGGCATTGCTGCGCAGTGCGGTTGCGCCGCACTGGCCCGGTTCAGCGTCGTCGTCGTGCTCTCCGGCCGGCGAGGCAGGGAGCAGGATCGGCGCCCGATGAACCTTGGGTAATCATGGGATACCATGGGATTTCATGGGCGGTCAAACAAAAGAGAGCAGCATAATCAAGGAGAATCAGGCTTTTCGGTCTTGCCGCCCCGGTCGGGACGTGTTTCGGCCGGTTGGTAGGCCAGTCACGCGGGTGAAGACTTGTTCATTATCTGTTCTTATTTGACCAAATAATGGTCACGCGGCGGTCGTTTCGTGACGCGAGCGCGAAATTGCACGCCCCGTCCGAGGGCGCGGGAGGGGTTCGGGAGGAGGTGCCAGACGGCCTGTAAGCCGGGTTCTGTCCCTGGGCTCGCGCCCAGGCGACGATCATTCCTCTGGGACACGCATCGCTGCGTGCCTCGCGCGACCAACCCGGACGACGAGGCGGGAGAACCCCTAGGAGCGGCCCGAAAACCGATCCCTGCCGTCCCTATTCGGTCTTGCTCCCGGTGGGGTTTGCCCTGCCGCCGCCGTTGCCGGAAGCGCGGTGCGCTCTTGCCGCACCGTTTCGCCCTTGCCCGCAACATGGTGCCGTCGCCGGCGCCGCGCCGTGCGGGCGGTTTGTTTTCTGTGGCACTGTCCCTGGGGTCGCCCCCGCCGGCCGTTAGCCGGCACCGTTCTCCCGTGGAGCCCGGACTTTCCTCCACCGACGCCCGGCTCGCGCCGGGCCCCGACAGCGACCGTCCAGCCGTCTGGCGAGCGGGAACCTGATCGTGCTCGGTCGCCGCGTCAAGCGGCGCCAGCAAAGGTCCGCGTCAAGCGGCGCCGGAGCGGAGCCTGGTCAGAGCTGGCGGATCGAATCCAGCGCGAAACCCGGATCCTGCGGGTTGTCGCCGATCCTGAGCCGGGTCGGGGACAGCATCCGGTAGGGCGGTACCGGCAGGTTGTAGAGCGCCGGCGAGCCGGACAGCACCCGCCCGGCCAGGTCGAAGCGCGAGCCGTGGCAGGGGCAGACATAGCCGCCAACATCCCCGCCGTTACTTTTGCCCGGCGAGTCCCCCGCCGGCGACAGGCGCGGCACGCAGCCGAGATGGGTGCAGACGCCCAGCATCACGCCGTATTCCGGCGCGATCGAACGATGCCAGTTCGCCGCGTAGGCCGGCTGCTGGTGCTCGGTGGAGTCCGGGTCGCGCAGCCTGCGGTCCAGCGCCGGACTCTGCAGCGCCGCCAGCGCCTGCGCGTCGCGCCGCACCACGAACACCGGCTTGCCGCCCCACACCACCACGGTCTGCTGGCCTGGTGCGAGCGGCGACAGGTCCACCTCGACCGGCGCCGCCTGCGGGTCGGCGCCGCCGCGTCCCAGACTGTCGAGGAACGGCCACGCGAACGCGCCGGCGGCGACACCGGTCGCGGTCAGCGTCACCAGGCTCAGGAAGTCGCGGCGCACCGGGTCCTGGCCGGTCGCGTCGTCGTCGTCCGGCGTGCTGTCGGCGGTCATGAGCGGCTCCTCAGGGCAGCGGGTGGAACAGGCCCGGCGACCCGGCATCGGTCTGCACGGTCTGGCCGAGCCGGTCGACCCTGAGCGTGAACAGCAGCGGCAGCGTGCCCTTGTCCCCCGGGCAGGTGCCGGAATGCTTCTCCATCACCTTCATCCTGACCGCGTTCGGCGGGTCGTTGCCGTTGACGATGAACAGCAGGCATTCCTTCGCGTCCTTGGTCAGGCCGCGATCGACCACCTCGCCGCGCAGATGCTCGATCAGCGCGTAGTCGTTGGTCCAGTCGATCCTCGAGGGCAGCAAGCCCGGACGGCTGAGCGTGTCGAGCACGCCGGCGCGCTCGAGCACCACCAGACCGAGCCCGGCAAGCAGCGCGATCAGCACCCGCCGGATCAGCCTGGCCTTGGGCGATTGGCGCGGGCGGGGCGTCAGGCCTGGTTTGAGCGGCGATTTTACGACGGGACGCGGGCGGAATATCGGCATGGCGGCGCATGTCTAGCAGGGGCCGTCTGCCGCGGCGAGCGCGCGCCAGATGCGGTCCGCGGTGAACGGGGTCTCGCGAAACCTGACGCCGGTGGCGTCGGCCAGCGCGTTGGCCAGCGCGGCCGGCACCGGATTGAACGGGCTCTCGCTCATCGGCTTGGCGCCGAGCGGGCCGAGACGGTCGTGGGTGTCGGCGAAGAACACCTCCGTGCGCGGCAGGTCGGCCAGGCGCGGCATATGGTAGCTGCGGAACGAGGCGTTGCTGACGGTGCCGGTCTCGTCGAGCCTGATCTGCTCGAACAGGGCGCTGCCGATCCCCTGGGCGACCCCGCCCTCGACCTGTCCGCGGCATTGCACCGGGTTGATCACATGGCCCGCATCGGCGGCGTGCACGCTCTGCAGGATGCGCAGCGCCCCGGTCGGCCGGTGTACCGCGACCCTGAACCCGTGCACGTTGAAACACACGCTGCGCGGCGTACCGGCGACCTCGCCGTCGGCGGACAGCGGCGCCAGCGCCGCCAGCGTCACCAGCCGGTCGCCGTCGCGAACGCCGTCCGGGGTCAGGCGCCAGTCGCCGGCCTGCCCGGTGCGGTCGGTCGCGGCCTGCCGGATCAGGCCCGCCAGCGCCTGGGCGGCGCGCTCCGTGGCCAGGCCGGCGATCGCCGTCCCGGTGCTGCCGAACGCGCCGGTATCGTGGCCGAGCAGGGCGGTGTCGGACTGCCGGATCGCGATGCGGTCCGGACTCGTGCCCAGCGCGGCGGCGGCGATCTGCAGATGGGTGGTGGTCGAGCCGTTGCCGAACTCGGCGGTGCCGATCGTCAGCACGTAGCCGGCATCCGTCAGCGCGATGCCGGCCTGGGCGCGATGGCCGAACGGCGGCGCGCTGTCGATCATCGCGCAGGCGATGCCGCTGCCGACGCACCAGTCCGGATCCCGCGCGATCTCGTCGGGCACCGCGTCATGGCGCAGCGCCGTGCGCAGGTGCGCCAGGCACTGGTCGAGCCCGTAGCTGCCATATTCGACGTCGTGCAGCGCGCCGCTGGTGGAGATCATCGGATCGCCTGGCCGGATCACGGTGCGCTCCCGCATCGCGATCGGATCGATGCCGAGCCGGCCTGCGATCTCGTCCAGCGACTGCTCGATCGCGAAGCAGGCCTGGCCGAGACCGAAGCCGCGGAACGCGCCGGCCGGCGGCGTGGTGGTGTAGACGACGCGCGCGTCGACCTTCTTGTTCGCGCACCGGTAGAGCGCGATCGATTCGTTGACGGCGTGGAACATCACCGCCGCGCCGAAATTGCCGTAGGCGCCGGTGTCGGACAGCAGGTCGATCGAAAGGGCGGTGAGGGTGCCGTCGCGCCTGGCGCCGATCCTGGTGCGGATTCGCATCGGATGGCGGCAGGTGGCGGCGGTGAACTGCTCCTCCCGGGTGAATTCGAGCTGCACCGCGCGGCCGGTCCGCAGCGCCGCGAAGGCGACGATGTCCTCGCACAGCATCTCCTGCTTGCCGCCGAACCCGCCGCCGACACGCTCGCAGAACACCCTGACGCTCTCCGGCGGCCGGTCGAACAGCCTGGCCAGCGCGTCCCGGGTCAGGAACGGCACCTGCGAGCTGGTGCGCACCGTCAGCACCCCGTCCTCGGCGATCCAGGCCAGCGCGCCATGCGTCTCCAGATGGCCGTGCTGCATGCGCTGGGTGCGGTATTCTGCCTCGTGCACCATGTCGGCCTCGGCGAAGCCGGCAGCCGTGTCGCCGACCTCGTCGTGCAGCGCCATCACCAGGTTGCGTCGCGGATCGGCGATCCTGGCGATCGCGCCGTCCTTGTCGTGGATCACCGGCGCGTCGGCGCGCAGCGCCGCGTCCGGGGTGGGCACCGGCGGGAGCGGCGCGTAACGCACCACCAGACGATCGCGGCCGCGTTCGGCCGCCGCCAGCGTGTCGGCGACCACCGCCGCGACCCGCTGGCCGGCATGGCGCACCACGTCGTCGAGCAGCCTGGTGTCGTCCGGGCTGTCGCGGAAATCCTGATGGCGTGCGGTCGAATAGAGCAGTGCCGGCACGTCCTCGTGGGTCAGCACCAGCCGGACCCCCGGCACCGCGAGGGCGGCGTCGCGGTCGATCGAGACGATCCTGGCGTGCGGATGCGGCGACCGCAGCAGCACCATCTGCAGCGCGTCCGCGGTCGGGAGGTCGAAGGTGAAGCGGGCGGTGCCGCGGACGATCGCCTGCGCCGCCGGCGCCAGCGGACTGCGCGGATCGCGCTGGACCGGCGGCAGCATCGGCGCGTCGAGGCTCGCGATGGCGTCGCCGATCGGTCCGTAGCCGGTGCAGCGGCAGATATTGCCCTTCATCGACCGCGCCAGCTCCCGACGCTGCGCCTGGTCGAGCGATGAAGCGGTGACCAGCATGCCGGGGGTGCAGAAGCCGCACTGGAACGCGGTGTGTTCGAGGAAGGCGCGCTGCACCGGATGCAGCCCGTCCGGTCCGGCTCCCGGCGCGGCCAGGCCGCCGACGGTGGTGACCCGGCACCCCTCGGCGCGGAACGCCGGCGTCAGGCAGGAATGCACCGGCACCCCGTCGAGCAGCACCGTGCAGGCGCCGCAATCGCCGGAATCGCAGCCCTTCTTGACGCCGAAATTTCCGTCGGCGCGCAGCGCGGTGCGCAGGCACTGGCCCGGTGTCACCGCGAGCGCGCGCGGCGCGCCATCGATCACGAGCCTCACGCGGCGAGCTCGGCGAGGATCTCGCCGGCCAGGCGCACCGTCATGTGGCGTCGCCAGTCCGGGGCGCCATGCATGTCGTCGTACCAGCCGTCGGCGGCCGACGCGGCCTCGATCGCGGCACGCAGCGCGGCCCCGTCGGGCAGGCGGTCGAACCGCAGGCTGAGCGGGCGCGGCACCGATGCGGTGATCGCCAGGGCGAACCCGTCACGGTCGAGCCGGCCGATCAGCAGCGCGGCGGAGCGGCCCTCCACGGTCAGCGAGGCCTGGCGCAGCGCGAACCGGGCCGACAGAAGCGCGGACGGCACCTCGATCTGGCGCAGCACCGCCCCCGGCGCCAGGCAGGTGCGCTGCGGTCCGAGAATGAAGCGATCGGCCGGAATACGGTCGGTCTCCAGGCCCGACCAGACCACGCAGGTCGCCTCGAGCGCGATCGTCAGCGCCGCCATCGGCGCCGCCGGCAGCGCCAGGCAGAGATTGCCGCCGATGGTGGCGGCGTTGCAGATCTTGAACGACCCCCAGAGCGCGCGGCAGCAGCGCCGGACCATGTCGGCGGCGGCCCAGCCGGCATCGGCGGCCCAGGCATCGAGGCCGGCGAGCGTGCAGGTCGCCGCCAGCACCAGCCGGTCCGGCTCCTGGGCGATCGGGATCCATCCCAGCGACGGCAGGTCGATCAGCCGCACCAGGTCGCGTTGCGGTTCGGAGAACAGCCAGGTGCCGCCGGCCAGGAACGCATCGCCGCGCGCCGGCGCCGGCAGGTCGCGCCGCACCGCCGGCCGGACCAGCGTATCGATCGTGTTCAGGTCCATCCTGGTCCTTGTCCGGATGCGGTGTCCGATCCTGGGTCGCCGGCGCGACCGTATGCAAGCCCGACGCCAGGTCGCGCCGCCGGAGCCCGGCGGGGCTGGGACCTGGACAGGGACCGCCGCTCGATGCTGAAACCGGGGTTCCAGACCGGAGAGCCATGATGCGTTCCACGTCCGCCCTGTCCGTCATCCCCGCTTTGGCCGGCTTCCTGCTCTGCGGCGCTGCCTTGCCGGCGCTGGCGGTCGGGCTGCCGACGCCGACCGGCCTGCCGGCGCAGCAGCCGGTGCCCGACGCGCATCCCTATGTGATCGGCGCCGATGCCAAGGCGCAGGTCGCGGCGGCGTTCGCCGCCGCCAAGCGCTCCGGCAAGGCGGTGCTGATCGATTTCGGCGCCAACTGGTGCCCGGATTGCCGCATGCTGAACGGCGTGCTGCAGATGCCGCAGGTGAAGCCCTGGAAGGACAGCCGGTTCGAGACGGTGATGGTCAATGTCGACCATTTCAACGTCAATATGGACATCGCCGCGCAGTACGGCGTGCACGTCAAGCAGATCCCGACCGTGCTGGTGCTGACCCCGGACGGCAAGCTGCTCAATCCTGACGGCACGCTGACGCTCGGCAACGCGCGCACCATGAGCCCGCAGGCCGATATCGACCTGATCGCCTCCTGGGACGCCCGCGCGCCCCAGGCGCAATAGAGGCGGCCGGGACCACGGAGACCGCCATGCACCTCAGGCTATGGATCGCGACCGCCGCGCTCTGCGTCGCCGGTGCGCAGGCCACGCGCGCGCAGGACGATAACGGCTCCGAGCGGCACAAGCTCGATATCGTTCTGGCGGTGCTGCGCGCGCATAGCAATGCCGCCGGGAAGCCCTGTCTCGATGCGATGACCAGGGTGCACCAGACCGAGGACCAGGTCTCGGACCTGTCGAAGGAGGTGTCGAACAGCAACAAGTCCGACAACGGTGCCGACATCGCCCGCGACGTGCTGGATTCCGACTACGAGACCGCGCAGGGCGTGTGCCGCCCGGACGCGCAGCGCGCCTGCGCCACCGATCCGAACGACAAGAGCTGCCTGGCGCTGAACCGGGCCTCAGCCCAGTAGATTTTCCGCCACCCGCACCACGCCTTCCAGCGCGCCGTCCTCGAACGGCGAGACCAGGCCGGCCGATGCCACCAGGGCGGTGAACGGCGCCGAGCCGCCGAGCGCCGCCAGGTCGCGATAGCGCCACATCGCGTCGTCCGGCGCGTCGCGCGCCGCGATCCAGAACTGCATCGCGCAGCACAGCGCCAGCGTGTAGTCGATGTAGTAGAACGGCAGCCGGTAGATGTGCAGTTGCGCCTGCCAGCGCCCGCCGCCGGCCGGATGCGCCAGGTCGCCATAGTCGCGCCACGGCATATACAGCGTCTCCAGCCGGCGCCAGGTCGCGTTGCGCTCCGCCGGGCTCATCGCCGGGTTGGCGTAGATCTCGTGCTGGAAGTGATCGACGCAGACGCCGTAGGGCAGGAAGGCGAGCGAGCCGATCAGGTGCATGCGGCGGAACCGGTCCGCCGCCGCGTCGCCGACCATCAGCGCCATCTGCGGATAGGTCAGGAACTCGAGCGCCATCGAGTTGATCTCCGCCGCCTCCATGGTCGGCCACAGCACGTCGATCCCCGGCAGGTCGCGGCTCTTCCAGTTCTGGAAGGCGTGGCCCATCTCGTGGGTGAAGACGTTGATGTCGCCGTGGGTGCCGTTGAAGTTGGCGAAGATGAACGGCACCCCCTCGGTCGGGAACGAGGTGCAGAAGCCGCCGCCGGCCTTGCCCGGGCGGTTCTTCAGATCCATGAACCCGCCGTCGGACATCATGCGATAGAACGCGCCCATCTCCGGATCGAGCCGGTCGAACATGGTGCGGGCCTGGGCGACTAGGAAATCATGGTCTCCGGCCGGTTTCGGATTGCCGGCCGGGTCGATCAGGTTCTCGTCCCACGACCGCAGCCGGTCCCAGCCCTGGGCGGCGCGACGCTGTTCCAGCAGCCGGCCGACCAGCGGAACCACATGCTGCACCACCTGCGCGCGGAACCGCGCCACCTGCTCCGGGCCGTAATCGACGCGCCGCATGCGCCGGTAGGCCAGCGTCGTGTAGCTCGGATCGCCGAGCTTGCGGGCCATGCCGTGACGCAGTGCGACCAGCTGGTCGTAGATCTCGTCGAGCGCGCCGGCATTTTCGGCGAAGAACGCCCAGCGCGCCTGCTCCGCCTCGTGCCGCAAGGCGCGATCCAGCGACTCGCCGAACGGCGCGAGGCCGGACAGGTTGGTGGTCTCGCCGCGCACGGTGATCCTGGCAGACGCCAGCAGCTCGGTGTAGCGGGCGCAGAGCTTCGCCTCGGCTTCGAGATCGGCGGCGATCGCCGGATCGAAGGTGGTGACGTCGTTTTCCCACAGGCGGATCACGTGCGCGCCGACCGCGCGCTCCAGCGCCTCGCGCTCCGGCAGTGCCAGCAGGCGTCGCTTGATCCGCGTGTCGTGGTCGGTAGCTTCGGGGCCGAGCGCGTCGGCGTAGTCGCGCTCGGCGCGCGCCGTCTCGCTGGTGGTGTCGCGGGAGAAGGCGAGCTGCACCAGCGCCGACCAGCTATCGTAGCGGCGCCGTTCCTGGTCCCAGGCGGACAGCGCCGCGTCGAGCGCACCCTGGTCCAGTAGCGCGGCGATCGCGGCATAGGAAGCAGCCAGGCTGTCGCGGGTCGGCCGGTCGGCACGGATCTCGGAAAATCTCGGCATGTGGGTCATGCGGCCATGTCACCACGAAGCGGTGCCGGCGCCAACCGGCCAGGGATTGCACGTTTATGCACGATGGTGTCTGTTAATGCCGGTTTTATCAGGTGGCGCGAATGGAAGCGACGAGTCTGCGGATGCCGGACGAGCGGCAGGACCGGATCCTCGATCGCCTGCGTCGCGGCGGGCGGGTGCTGGCCTCGGAGCTCGCGATCCAGTTCGGCATTTCCGAGGACACCGCCAGGCGCGACCTGCGCGCCCTGGCCGCCGCCGGCCTGTGCCGGCGGGTCTATGGCGGCGCGCTGCCGCTCTCCCCCGCCGGCGGCCCGATCGCGCAGCGCGAGGGCGAGCAGATCGCGCGCAAGGCGGCGCTCGGCCGCGCCGCCGCCGCCCTGGTCGCTGACGTGATGCCAGCGGACGGGCTGCTGTTCCTCGATGCCGGGTCGACCAACCTGGCAGTCGCAAGCGCCTTGCCGCAGACGCTTGCCATCACCGTGGCGACCAATGCGCCGCAGGTGGCGGTGGCGCTGGCCGCGAACCGCGCGATCGACGTGATCATGATCGGCGGCAGCGTCAATCGTCGCTGTGGCGCAGCCCTCGGCACGCGCGCGCTGCGCGATCTGGCCGGCATGCGGATCGATCTGGCGCTGCTCGGCGCCTGCGCCGCGGATGCCGGCGCGGGCATCGCCGCGTTCGATCCCGACGACGCCGATTTCAAGCGCGCGGTGGCGCGGGCCGCATCGATGGTCGCGACCGTCGCGCTCACCGACAAGCTCGGCACCGCCGCGCCGTTCCGGGTGATCGACGCCGCCCGGCTCGGCCATCTGGTGGTCGAGGCGGATGCGCCGGACGCGCTGGTGGCGCCGTTCCGCGCCTGCGGCGTCGCGACGCACCGGGCCGACGCGCCATGAGTGCCGTGAGCGCCGCGTCGCCGCGCGCGGCGCCTGGCCGTGCCGAGCAGCGCGCGACCCGGATCGTGTTCTTCATCACCGGGTTCGGCAGCGCCACCTGGGCGGCGCTGGTGCCGTTCGCCAAGCTGCGCGCCGGGATCGACGATGGCGCGCTCGGGCTGCTGCTGCTGTGTCTGGGCATCGGCTCGATCCTGACCATGCCGCTGGCCGGTGCGCTGGCCGCGCGCCATGGCTGTCGCGCGGTGATGGTGGTGGCCGCGCTGGTGGTCGCGGCGTCACTGCCCTGTCTCGCCATCCTGTCGCGCCTGCCGCTGCTGGTGGCGGCGCTGATGCTGTTCGGCGCAGGGATCGGCGCGCTCGACGTGGCGATGAACATCCAGGCGATCATCGTCGAGCGGGCCAGCGGGCGGTCGATGATGTCGGGCTTCCACGGCCTGTTCAGCCTGGGCGGCATCGTCGGCGCCGCGGGAATGGCGGCGCTGCTGGCGACCGGCCTGTCGCCGGCGACCGCGAGTCTGTGCGTGTCGCTGGTGGTGCTGGTGGCGCTGGCCGCCGCCGCGGGACGCTGGCTGCCGTATGGCGCCCGCACCGACGGGCCGGCCTTCGCGATCCCGCGCGGGATCGTGCTGTTCATCGGCGCGCTGTGCTTCGTGATGTTTCTTGCGGAAGGTGCGGTGCTGGATTGGAGCGCGGTGTTCCTGTCCGGAGCCAGGCGCATGCCGGCCAGCGCGGCCGGGCTGGGTTACGCGGCCTTCGCCACCACCATGACGATCGGCCGGCTTGCAGGCGACCGGATCGTCGATCGTCTCGGGCGCCACCGCGTGGTGCTGTTCGGAGGGTCGTGCGCGGCGGCGGGCTTCCTGGTCACGATCCTGGTGCCGTCCTGGGAGATCGACCTGCTCGGCTACGCGCTGGTCGGACTCGGCTGCGCCAACATCGTTCCGGTGCTGTTCAACGCCGCCGGCCGGCAGCGCGCCATGCCGGAAAACGTCGCGGTTCCGGCGATCACCACGCTCGGCTATGCCGGCATCCTGGCCGGGCCGGCCGGGATCGGCCTGATCGCCAACATGGCCGGGCTGCCTGCGGCGTTCCTGATCCTGGCGGCGATGCTGCTCGGCGTGTCGGCGAGCTTCCGGCTGCTCTGAGCCGCGGAGCCCGTCGCGGGATCAGGGCCGGCGCCAGACGAACGTCAGCTCGTGCTTGTTGTGCGCGAGATGCAGCACGGTCGCGCCAGGGATCGCGGCGAAGGCGTCGGCGGCGTCGTGGTCGGTGGGGTCCTGGAACTTGAGGGTGCAGACGATTCGTGCGGCTTGGCCGGACTCGATCCAGCGCCGGACCAGCGCCAGCAGGCGCGCCGGGTAGGCGATGATGTCGCTGAACAGCCAGTCCACCTTCGGTTCGAGGGTCGGGTCCAGCGCGAAGGCGCTCTCCTGGCGGAACCGCACGCAAGACATGGCGGCGACCTTCGGGTCAAGCGGCGCGCGGTCGATCGCCGTGACCTGCGCGCCCAGAGCGGCGATCGCCCAGCTCCAGCCGCCCGGGCTGGCGCCGAGATCGAGGCAGCGTTCGCCGGCGCGCGGCCAGGCGCCGAGACGCGCGCAGGCCTCCCACAGCTTGAGATAGGCGCGGCTCGGCGGCCCGGTCCGATCCTCGACGAAGCGGGCCTGACCGTTCGGGAACGGGCTGGTCTTGGTGGTGCTGAGCAGCAGCCGGTCCGGCGCCAGCAGGGTCCAGGCGCCGAGCGGAGCGCCGGGCGCCGCGGCCGGAAACACCAGCGGCGCGGCCTTCACCGGCGGCAGCCGTTCGGCGATCAGCGCCGAGCGGCGATGATGCAGCAGCGGCAGGTGGCTCCAGTTGCGCTGCCGGTCGCGCAGCGCCTGCGCGGCGGCGGCGATCGAGCCGATCTCCAGAATTTCCGGCGCGGTCCAGCGATCCAGCGCCCAATGCGCCGACACCGGTGGCTCCGGCGACAGCGCCAGGCGGCCATGCCAGGCGGCGATGGTCGCGCCGCGGCGCGCCAGCTCCTCGGCCAGCACCGTCTCGTTGCCCTCGGAGGCGAGATAGGCGGCGCCCACGGCATGGCCGGACCACCCCGGGTGGTCGCTGGTCGGGTTCGGCGTCACCTGGCGCGCGGCCGCGCGCAGCCGATCGCCAGCAGCAGCCAGCCCAGCATCAGGATCGAGCCGCCGGCGGGCGCCAGATGCAAAACCGGCGCCGGCAGGGCAGCCGGCCCGAGAAAGGCCAGCGCATAGAGCCCGGAGCAGAAGCAGCCGATACCCAGCAGGAAGGCCAGGCTCGACAGACGCAGCAGCGTCCCCGGCCGCCGCTCCAGCAGCAGGCCGCAGGCCAGCAGCGCCGGCACGTGCCATCCCTGCATCTGCACCGCGGTTCGCAGCAAGTCGCGTCCGTCCGGGGCGAGCAGGCGATCCGGCAGATGCGCCGCGAGCGCGCCCATCGCCACCGTCAGCAGGCCGAGCAGCGCGCCGCAGGCGAGGATCGCGCCGGGCCAGCGTTCCGGCCTTGTCCGGGTCGGGAGAGTCATGATGCGGCTCTGTAGCGCACCCGCCGCGCTTCGCGAAACCGCCGCTGTTCCGCCGCTCTTCCGCCCCTGGCAGCGCGGATCGCGGCTTGTCATAGTGCGGCATGGCACGCGGCGACCTGTTTCCGGAAATCGAACCCTTCGCCGCCGGCTACCTCCCGCTCGAGGAAGCGGTTCGTGCCGGGCCGGGGAGCGACGCCGCGCATCTGATGTATTGGGAGCAGGCCGGAAACAAGTCCGGACAGCCGATCCTGTTCCTGCATGGCGGGCCCGGTGCCGGCGCCGGCACGGTGCACCGGCGTTTCTTCGATCCCGAGCACTGGCGGATCGTGATCTTCGACCAGCGCGGTGCCGGACGCTCCAAGCCGCAGGGCAGCCTGCGCGCCAACGACACCCCGTCCCTGGTCGCCGACATCGAGCGTCTGCGGACCTCGCTCGACATCGAGAGCTGGGTGCTGTTCGGCGGCTCCTGGGGTTCGACCCTGGCGCTGTCCTATGCGCAGGCGCATCCGGAGCGGGTCGCCGGCATGGTGTTGCGGGGCATCTTCCTCGGCCGCACGCTGGAGCTCGACTGGTTCCTCTACGGGCTGCGGACGGTGTTTCCCGACGCCCATGCCGCTTTCGCCGGCCATGTGCCGGAATCGGAGCGCGGCGACCTGCTGGGTGCCTACCTGGTCAGGCTGCTGGACCCCGACCCGGCGGTGCATGTGCCAGCCTCGCGCGCCTGGTCCTGCTACGAGGGCACCTGCTCGACCCTGCTGCCGGTCGGCAACGCGGTGGCGAATTTCGCGCGCGACCGGGCGGCGCTCGGGCTGGCCAGGATCGAGGCGCATTACTTCCGCAACCGGCTGTTCCTGCCGCCGGAGGGGCTGCTGGCCGGCATGCACCGGATCGCCCATCTTCCCGGCGAGATCGTGCAGGGCCGCTACGACATGGTCTGCCCGACCCGCAGCGCGTTCGACCTGGCGGCCGCCTGGCCGGGCGCCACCCTGACCATCGTGCCCGATGCGGGTCATTCCGCGCTGGAGCCCGGCACCAGACGCGCGCTGATCGCGGCGGTCGAGCGGCAGCGAGCCTGAGGCGGTCGAGCGGCAGCGAGCCTGAGGCGGTCGAGCGGCAGCGAGCCTGAGGCGATCAGCGGCAGCGAGCCTGAGGCGATCAGCGGGCGCGAGGGCCGGAACGGACAAAAAACACCGTCGGTGCAACGAACGAGTCCGTCGCGGGTGCGTTGCACGGCCGAACCAGACCAGACGGCCAGCCGGATGGTGTGTCCGCGCGGCCAGTCACCTCTGCAAGGAAACTCCATGAACCGTTATGCAAACTGGGCCTTCGCCCTCGCCGTCCTCCCGGTCGCGGCCTGCGCCGACAACACCCCGGCGCCGGCCCCGATGGCCCCGCCGGCACCGCCGCCGATGGCCGCCGCCGACGCGAGCTTCGTGACCTCCGCCGCCCAGGGCGGCATGACCGAGATCCAGGAGGCGCAGCTCGCGCTGAGCATGGCGCACAGCCCGAAGGTCAAGGCCTACGCCAACCGCATGGTCAGCGACCACACCATGGCCGACGACCAGCTCAAGCAGATCGTCAGCACCAAGGGCGTGACCCTTCCCGCCGGCGTGAGCGACGCGCAGACCCAGGAAATCGCCGCGCTGAAGGCCGACACCGGCCGCAAGTTCGATCGCGACTACATCGCCGACCAGATCAGCGGCCACCAGGCGATGCTGACCCTGTTCCAGACCGAGGCGAGCAGCGGCACCGACGCCGACGTGAAGAAGTTCGCCGCCGACACCCTGCCGACGGTGCAGAGCCATCTCGACCAGGCGCAGAAGATGGTCGCGCACGCGCAGAAGCACATGCGCATGCACCACAAGTCCGCGAGCTGACCTTCTCCTGACCGCCGCGGCGCACCGCCCATGCTCCGGCATGGGCGGTGTCGTCGTTTTCAGCACAGGGAGGTGCGATCATGTTCATCGCGATGAACCGGTTCCGCGTGGTGCCGGGTTCCGAGGAGGCGTTCGAGCGCATGTGGCTCGATCGCGACGTCTATCTGCGCAGCGTGCCTGGGTTCGAGGCGTTCCACATGCTGCGCGGGCCGGCGCACGAGGACCATGTGCTGTATTCGTCGCACACCGTCTGGTCGTCGAAGGCGGATTTCGAGGCCTGGACCAGGTCCGAGCAGTTCCGCGCCGCGCACAGCCGGGCCGGCGACACCAGCCGCCGGGCGATGTATCTCGGCGGCCCGCAGTTCGAGGGATTCGACGTCATCCAGACCATCGAGGCCTGAGCGATGCCGATCAGGATCGACCAGGTCGTCACCCGCACCGGCGATGACGGCCGCACCAGCCTGGGCGACGGCACCAGGCTGGCCAAGGACGCGCTCCGGGTCGAGGCCTACGGCACGGTCGACGAGGCGAACGCGGCGATCGGGCTGCTCAGGCTGCAGGTGGCCGGCGATCCGCACCTCGACGCCTCGCTGCGTCGTATCCAGAACGGGCTGTTCGATATCGGCGGCGATCTCTGCGTGCCTGGGGTCGGCGGCGGAAGCCTCCGGATCGGCGATTCGCTGCTCTCGTTCCTCGAGGCCGAGATCGTCGCGCTCGGCGCATCGCAACTGCCGCTGGACAGTTTCGTGCTGCCGGGCGGCAGCCCGGCCGCGGCGCATGCGCACATGGTCCGCACCATCGTGCGGCGCGCCGAACGCCGCGTTGTCACGCTGGCGGCGTCGGAGGCGGTCAATCCGCTGGTGATCCGCACCCTGAACCGGCTGTCCGACTACGCCTTCGTGCTGGCCCGGCACCTCAACGACGACGGCCGCGACGACCTGCTGTGGGAGCGCGGCGCCTAGAGCATCATCCGATCGAACGGAATCGTTCGATCGGATAGAGATGCTCGCTGAAACAACAAGCTAGAGCACGGGGCGTGAGCCAAGGCGAACGGACCGTGCTCTAGAACGTCTCCAGCACCGCCGACGCGTCGGCGGCGAGCCCGCCCAGCGCGTCGCGCATCGCGACGATGCCGCCGATCACGATCAAGGCTGGGGTCGGCAGCGGATTGGAAGCGATCAGGCCGGGCAGGGTGGACAGGGTGCCGACCAGCAGCGTCTGGTCCGCGGTCGCGGCACGCGAGATCGCCGCGGCCGGCATGTCCGGCGCCATCCCGCCCTCGATCAGGCGCGGCGCGATCAGCGCCAGGTTGCGGACCGACATGTAGAGCACGATCGGCTGACCGAGACGGGCGATCGCCGCCCAGTCCAGCGACGAGACCGGATCCGCCTCGCCCTCGGCGCTGTGTCCGGTGGCGAGCACGATCGCCTGGTTGACCCCGCGCATGGTGGCGGGAATGCCGGCGGCGGCCAGCCCGGCCAGGCCCGCGGTCAGGCCCGGCACGATGCGGAACGGCACCTGGTGCCGGGCCAGCACCAGCGCCTCCTCGGCGCCGCGGCCGAACACGTACGGGTCGCCGCCCTTGAGACGCAGCACCCGCCGTCCGTCTCGCGCGAGCGACACCAGCCTGGCGGAGATGTCGCTCTGATGCACCGACGGTCGCCCGCCGCGCTTGCCGGCGAACTCCCGGACCGCGTCGGGACGCGCCAGCTCCAGCACGCCGGGATCGACCAGGGCGTCATAGACGATGATGTCGGCCTGGATCAGCCCGCACAGCGCATACAGGGTCAGATGGCCGCGATCGCCCGGGCCCGCGCCCGCCAGCCAGACATGGCCGGGCTGCAGCGCCGGGCACTGCGCGCCCAGCAGGCGGCTGATGGCGAGACCAGGATCGAGACTGGTTTTAAGACTGGTATCAAGACCTGGTTCGGGGGTCTCCGACCGGGTTCCCGGCCTGCTCACGATGGACTTGGCGGCGCGGGGAGGCTATCGCGCTGCGACCCACTCGTGCGGTTGGGCTCTGCCATGAGCCGTTTATGCTGGCAAGCGGGACCCGCCGTCCATATGTGAGGCGGCGCTGAAGCAACCTGGGCAGCGAACTGGAGCATGACCGGAATGTCGGACACGGTACTCGATCACGCAACGTCCGTGCTGGCGCCGCCGACCAAGAGCTACGGCCATCTGAGCCCCGAGACGGTGCTGACGGTGACGCGCTGGACCGACCGGCTGTTCTCCTTCACCACCACGCGCGACCAGAGCCTGCGCTTCGAGAACGGCCAGTTCGCGATGATCGGGCTGGAGCTCGACGGCAAGCCGCTGCTGCGCGCCTATTCCATCGCCAGCGCCAATTACGAGGATCAGCTCGAGTTCCTGAGCATCGCCGTGCCGGACGGGCCGTTGACCTCGCAGCTCTGCAAGATCGTCCCGGGCGACATCGTCCTGGTCGGCCGCAAGCCGACCGGCACGCTGCTGGTCGACAATCTGCGTCCCGGGCGCAACCTCTATCTGCTGGCCACCGGCACCGGCCTCGCCCCGTTCCTGGCGCTGATCAAGGATCCGGCGGTCTATGACCGGTTCGACCAGGTGATCCTGGCGCATGGCGTGCGCGTCTCCGGCGAGCTCGCCTACGCCAACCACATCCGGCACGAGCTGCCGCGCCACGAATTCCTCGGCGAGGAGGTGGCGAAAAAGCTGCGCTACTACCCGACCGTGACCCGCGAGACGTTCCAGACCACCGGCCGGCTGACCGACCTGATCGAGAGCGGCAAGATGTTCACCGATCTCGGCATCGATCCGATCGATCCGGAGCATGACCGGGTGATGATCTGCGGCAGCGAGGCGATGCTGGCCGACCTGGAGCGGATGCTGGAGGCGCGCGGCTTCGACGAGGGCAACAATGCCAAGCCGGGCGCCTATGTGGTGGAGAAGGCGTTCGCGCAGAAATAGATCGACTCCGCCGGCCGGGATCGATCCGCTCCGCGGCGCGATGCCCTTGGAAACCCAGATGCTTGGCGGTTTTGCGATGTCCTACGATTTCGATCTGTTCGTGATTGGTGGCGGGTCGGGCGGCGTCAGGTGCGCGCGGATCGCCGGTGGCCATGGCGCCCGCGTCGCGGTGGCGGAAAGCCGCCACTGGGGCGGGACCTGCGTCAATCTCGGCTGCGTGCCGAAGAAGCTGCTGGTGCAGGCCAGCGAGTATGGCGATCTGGCGCGCGACGCGCGCGGGTTCGGCTGGAACGCCGAGCCGGGCACGCACGATTGGGGCCGGCTGATCGCCGCCAAGGATCGCGAGATCGCCAGGCTGAACGGCGCCTACGCCAGGACCCTCGGCAATGCCGGCGTCACGATGTTCGAGGGGCGGGCGCGTCTGGAGGATGCTCATACGGTCGTGCTGGAACCCGGTCCGCTCGACCCGGATTTCGCGCCGAAGCGGCTCACCGCGGAGCGGATCGTCATCGCCACCGGCAGCAGTCCGGAACGGCAGGCCGACATAGAGGGCCACGAGCTGGCCATCGTCTCCGACGACGCCTTCCATCTGGCGGACCGTCCGCAGCGCGTGACCATCCTCGGCGGCGGCTATATCGGCATCGAGTTCGCCGGCATCTTCGCCGGCCTCGGCTCCGACGTTCAGCTCGTCTATCGCCAGGACCTGCCGCTGCGCGGCTTCGACGAGGATCTGCGCACCGCGCTGGCCGAGGCGGTCGCGGCGCGCGGCATCACGGTCCATGCCGGCCGAACCATCAGCCGAATCCGGCGCCAGGACGGCGGCTACTCGGTGACCCTGGACGACGGACGCAGTTGGGCGACGGACCTGGTGTTCTTCGCGGTCGGGCGCAGTCCGAACGTGGCCGGCCTCGGGCTGGAGCGGGCCGGGGTCGAGACGACGGCGCATGGGCGGATCGTGGTGGACGGCCACGGCGAGACGTCGTGCCCCGGCATCTTCGCGATCGGCGACGTGACCAACCGGATGAATCTGACCCCGGTGGCGATCGCCGAGGGTCATCGTCTGGCGGACCGGCTCTACGGCCCGGGGCCGCGCGACTGGTCGTTCGACACCACGCCCAAGGCGGTGTTCTTCTCTCCGCCGCTCGCCAGCGTCGGCCTGACCGAGGCCGAGGCGGCCGCGCGCGGGCCGGCCGACATCTATCTCACCCGGTTCACGCCGATGCGCCACACGCTGAGCGGCCGCGACCGCCGCACGGTGATGAAGCTGGTGGTCGACCATGCGAGCCAGGTGGTGGTCGGCGCGCACATGCTCGGCGACGACACGCCGGAGATGATGCAGGCTCTTGCCATCGCCGTCACCGCCGGCCTGACCAAGCAGGATTTCGATCGCACCATCGGTCTGCATCCCACCTCGGCCGAGGAATTCGTGACCCTTCGCACGCTCACCCGGACCACCGCGTAACGTCGGGGCGGCTCGCGTCGTCGGCGGCGCGGCTCTCAGGGCCGCGTGCCGGTGTGCGAAAACAGTTGCAGCACCAGCACGCCGGCCAGGATCAGGCCGATGCCGATGAATCCCGCTGCGTCCGGCCGCTGCCCGAACAGCGCCCAGCCGATCAGGCCGATCAGCACGATCCCGACCCCCGACCAGATCGCGTAGGCGATCCCGACCGGAATGGTGCGCAGCGTCAGCGACAGCAGATAGAAGGCGAGCCCGTAGCCGGCCACAGACAGGGCCGACGGCCACAGGCGGGTGAAGCCGGCGGACGCCTTGAGCGACGCGGTGGCGATGGTCTCGGCGAGGATCGCGGCCAGGAGCGTGACGAAGGGCATGCGCGACCATAGACCGCGATCTCCGGCTTCCGTCAGATGCGGCCGCGATCAATACACTTGAAACTCCGAAAATGCTCTTGTATGGCTTTGTCGGTGAAGGCCCGTGAGAGGCCGCGCGAGGGAGGCGTTTCGACCGCTATGTCCGATCATCGCAGCGTGGCGTCCCTGTTCGCGGCGGCCGCCGACGAGATCCGCGCGGTCTCGTCCAGCCTCGACGAGACCGCGTTCCAAGCCGCCGTCGCGGAGATCGCCGAGGCCGGGCGGATCGCGCTCCACGGCGTCGGACGCGAGGGGCTGCAGATCCGCGGTCTCGCCATGCGCCTGTTCCATCTCGGATTGTCGGCGACCCCGGTCGGCGACATGACGACGCCGCATATCGGCGCGGGCGATCTGCTGATCGTCTCGGCCGGCCCGGGCTATTTCGAGACCGTGTCTGCGGTGATGCGGGTCGCGCGGGCGGCCGGCGCACGCATCCTGCTGGTGACCAGCCAGCCGGACGGCGCCTGCGCCGGTCAGGCAGATCTCGTCCTGGTGGCGCGGGCGCGCACCATGGCGGATCTGGACGGCGCCGAAGCCGAGGACGGCGTCCTGCCGATGGGCTCGGTGTTCGAGGGCGCGCAATTCGTGCTGTTCGAGTGCCTGGTGATGGCGGTCCGCGCGCGCCTGGGGATCGCCCTCGACGCGATGCGGGCGCGTCATACCAATCTCGAATAGTCCAGTGCGGATGGCGAACAGAGTGGGCGACGCCGCGACCGCGATCGAGACCGGGCAGCCGCACGCGGCACCGGGCGGCCAGGACCTCGCCGCGCAGCATCTCAACACCCGCGTCGTCTGGTATTATTATGTCGGCAACAGGACCCAGCAGGAGATCGCCGACGAGCTCGGCATCACCAGGCTGCGCGTCAACAAGATCATCGGCCAGGCACGGCTCGCCGGCGCGGTGAACATCGAGATCCGCATGCCGCTGGCCGAATGCGTCGCCCTCGAGCAACGGCTCAAGGCGCGCTACGGCCTGCGCGACGTGACGATCGTGCCCTCGCTGTCCGACATCGATCAGCAGAAGCGGGTGATCGGCGAAGCCACCGGCACCATGCTCGACGGGCTGCTGCGTCCTGGACAGACCATCGGCGTCGGCTGGGGTCAGACGCTGCTCTCCGTCGCGCGCAAGCTGACGCGCACCGCGCCGGGCGGCCGGGTGATCGCGATGATGGGCCGCCCGGACGCACGCCTGCGGGCGGACAGTTTCGAGGCCGCCAGCGAACTCGCGCGGGTGCTCGGCGCCGAGTGCCAGCATATTCCGTCCCTGCTGTATTATCCCGACCAGAGCAGCTTCGCCGCCCTGCAGGACTACCAGCCGCTCGCCGCGGTGCTGGAAGCGGCGCGTGGCGCGGATATCGGCCTGGTGACCTGCGGCGACCTGTCCGACCAGCAGCAGATCTTCGCCGTCACCTCGATCACGCGACAGGAAATCGAGTCGCTCCGGTCGCTCGGCGCGGTCGGCGAGATCCTGGGCATGTTCCTCGACGCGGACGGCGCGCCGGTCGATCACCCGCTCAATCGCAGGATCATGGCGCTGGCGCCGTCCGAACTGCGGATGCTGCCCGATACGATCCTGGCCGCCGGCGGGCTCTACAAGCTGACCATCGTCAGGAGCGTGATCCGCGGCGGCTACGTCAAGCGTCTGGTCACCGACGAAGCCGTGGCCAAGGGGCTGCTGGCGGCCGGAGACACGCCGCCGGTCGCGCGAGAGAATCAAGAAACCAGAAAACAGAGGAAACCATCGTCATGAAACTCCGCACCCTGCTCGGCGCCGTGGCGCTGATCGCGCCGATCGCCGGTTACGGCCTGTCCGCCAGGGCGGACGACGCCAAGCCGCTGCGCTTCGTGCTGATCCCCAAGGCGGTGCATCCGTGGTTCGACAAGGTCAATAACGGCGCGCATGCCGCCGCCGACGATCTGTCGAAGCTGACCGGGCGAAAGATCACGATCGAATACCGCGCGCCGCAGCATGCCGACGTGGTGGAGCAGAACGACATCGTCGAGCGCTCGATCTCGACCAGGCCGGACGGGATCATCGTCGACCTGCTCGACGAGAAGGGCAATCGCGCGGTGCTGGAGGAGGCGCTCGGCCAGAAGATCCCGGTCATCGTGTTCGACTCCGTCGCGCCCGCCGGCATGGATCTGACCAGTATCGGCAACGATTTCTGCGAACAGGCCAACATCGCGTCCGAGCGGCTGGTGAAGCTGCTCGACGGCAAGGGCGAGGTCGCCATCATGATGGGCGTGCCGACCGCGCCGAACCATGCGATCCGGGCGCGCTGCCATCAATCGACCTTCGCCAAGTATCCGGGCATCAAGGTGGTGGCGACCGGGATCGACAACGACAGCATCGAGACCGCGCAGAAGCAGGCCGCCGCGATCATGCTGGCGCATCCCAACCTGGCGGGCTGGGTCGCGTGCGACGCGTCCGGTCCGGTCGGCATCGGCCAGGCGATCCGCGAGGCCGGCAAGACCGGCAAGGTCAAGGAGGTCGGGCTCGACAACCTCACCGACATGATCCAACTGATCAAGGACGGCGTCGCCGATTCCTCGTCCTCGACCAAGCCGGAGATGCAGGGCTACTGGTCGGTGATGGCCGCCTGGCAGACGGCGCTCGGCAACAAGACGCCGAAGCTGATCGATACCGGCATCGCCATCATCAACAAGGAGAATGTCGACCAGTATCTCGCCGCCAAGACCCACTGACGCGGCGAGGGGACGTGCCGCCATGGCCTTTCTCGACGTCAAGCAGGTCCGCAAGACCTTCCCGGGCGTGGTAGCGCTGGACGACATCCATCTCGCCGTCGACCTTGGCACCGTGCACGTGCTGGCCGGGGAGAACGGCGCCGGCAAGTCGACGCTGATCCGTATCCTGACCGGGGTGATGCCGCCAGACAGCGGCAGCATCCTGGTCGAGGGGCGTAACGCGCTTGCCGATCGCGGCGCGTTCGACGCGATCGCCTACGTGCCGCAGGAGCTCAACCTGTTCCGGCACATGAGCGTCGCCGAGAACCTGTTCATGCCGTTCGGCCGATCGGGTTTCCCGGGCATGGCCCTGTCCCGCGCGGCGCTCGACCGCGCGGCGCAGCCCTATCTCGACCGGTTCGCGATCCGGGCCAGGCCGGGACAGGCTGCGGGGTCGATCGCGGTGTCGGACCAGCAATTGCTGCAGATCGCGCGCGCCGCCACCAACAAGGACTTCAAGGTGCTGATCCTCGACGAGCCGACCTCGTCGCTGACCCACGCAGAGACCGACCGGCTGTTCGCGCAGTTGCGCCAGCTCCGCGAGACCGGCCATGCGATCATTTTCGTCTCGCACAAGATGGAGGAGATGTTCGCCCTGGGCGACCGGGTGACGGTGCTGCGCAACGGCCGCAGCGTCGGCCATAGCAGCATGGCCGGGATCGACGAGCGCGGCCTGATCCGGATGATGTCGGGAGACGAGGTCGCGCTCGACCAGACCTTCCGGCCCGACGTCGCGCCGTCCGGTGCGCCGATCCTGGAGGTGACAGCGCTGAGCGGCGCAGGGTTCACCGACGTCTCGTTTTCCTTGCAAAAGGGCGAAATCCTCGGCTTCGCCGGCCTGGTCGGCGCCGGACGGACCGAGCTGATGCAGACCCTGTTCGGCACGCGAAAGGCGTCTGGCGGATCGGTGTCGTTCGAGGGCAAGCCCTGGCGGCTCGGCCGGCCCGACCTGAGCGTGGCCAACGGCATGCTGTATCTCTCCGAGGAGCGCAAGCAGGACGGCATCCTGCCGATGCTGAGCGTTCGCGAGAATATCGGCATCTCCCTGGTCGATCGCACCAGCCGCGCCGGTCTGATCTCGCGTCGCGCCGAGACCAGGATCGTCGACAAGGTGATCCGCGACTACGACATCAGGACCTCGAGCCGCGAGAAGAAGATCCGGTTCCTGTCCGGCGGCAACCAGCAGAAGGCGATAATCGGCCGCGCGATGGAGCGCAGGCCGCGTCT
This sequence comes from uncultured Rhodospirillales bacterium, assembly GCA_903844135.1. Taxonomy (GTDB): domain Bacteria; phylum Pseudomonadota; class Alphaproteobacteria; order Acetobacterales; family Acetobacteraceae; genus Lichenicola. The sequence continues at coordinate 25,614 of CAIMSN010000096.1, forward strand.
GCTGATCTTCGACGAGCCGACCAAGGGGATCGACATCCGCACCAAGGTCGAGATCTACAAGATCATCAGGCGGCTCGCCGAGGACGGGATCGGCGTGATCCTGGTGTCCTCCGAGATGGCGGAGCTGCGCCGCTGCGCCACCCGGATCGTCACCCTCTATCATGGCCGTCTGACCGGAAGTTTCGACACCGACCGGACCGATGCCGACACGCTGGTCGCCGCCATCATCGGCGCAGGAGAACTGTCCCATGCCGTCTGACGTCGTCCTGTCCGACCGGTCGCCCTCGATCCCGCAGCGGCTGAAGCGGCTGGCCGCGGTCCAGACACTCGGCGTGCTGGCCGCCCTGGTCATCATCTTCGCGATCTCGGCGGTTCTGTCGCCCGAGTTCCTGACCAGCTTCAACATGATCATCATCGTCCGCACGCTGGCCTTCATCGGCCTGGTCACGATCGGCCAGGCGATGCTGCTGATCCTCGGCGAGCTCGATCTGTCGGTCGGCGCGATCGGCGGCCTGTCCGCGGTCGCCGGCGGCATCCTGATGGTGCAGATCGGGCTCGATCCATGGCTGTCGCTGGCGCTGTGCCTGCTGCTCGGCACGCTGTGCGGCTTCCTCAACGGCCTGCTGGTCACCAAGCTGCGGCTGCATTCGCTGGTGCTGACGATCGGGATGGCCGGCGTCTATGGCGGCGTGAACCTGGTCGCGACCAAGGGCGTGGCCATCACCGCGATCCCGACCGATATCGGCTTTCTCGGACGCGGCCTGATTCTCGGGCTTCCGGTGCCGTTCCTGGTGATGCTGGCGATGCTGGCGATCGCCGCGCTGGTGATGTTCCGGACGCCGTTCGGCCGCTACGTCTATGCGATCGGCAACAACGCCGCCGCCGCCCGCATGCTCGGCATCCGCGTCGATGCGGTCCGGATCGCGGTGTTCGCCGCCGCAGGATTCCTGTCCGCCACCGCCGGCATCCTGATGGTCGCCCGTCTCGGCACCGCGCAGCCCTCGATCGGCGAGGAATGGGTGCTGCCGCCGATCGCCGCCGCCGTCATCGGCGGGGTCGCCACCACCGGCGGCGTCGGCAGCCCGGTCGGCGCCATCCTGGGTGCCGCGATCATCGGCATCATCGAGAACATCATCGTGCTCTACGGCGTGTCGCCGTACTGGCAGTCGATCGTCAGCGGCGGCATCGTCGTCGTCGCGATCTCGTTCGATTCCGTCTCCCGACGCTATTTCCGACGCGAGGAATAGAGTGCCATGCAACCGACCGATATGAAGCTTGGCGTCAATCTGTGCTTCGGGGTGAAGCGGTGGCTCGAGCCGGACCGTCTCGCCGCCATCGTGCGCGAGGAGCTCGGTCTGCGGTATGTCCAGTATAGCTGGGACCTGACCGACCCCTGGTGGCCGCATGCGCCGCGCGACCGGCGTGCCGTGGAGTATGCGCGCGCGTTCCGCGATGCCGGGCTGACGATCGAGAGCAGCTTCGGCGGCATCGCCTCCTACAGCTACAATCATTTTCTGGCGCCGACCGCCGAGCTCCGGGCCCTGGGCAAGGAGCATCTCCGGCGGGCGATCGACATGACCGCCGCGATGGGCGTGACCGCGACCGGGATGCCGTTCGGCTCCTACAGCGCCGCCGACGCCGCCGATCCTGCACGGCGCGAAACGCTCTACCAGGAGGCGCTCGAGGCCTGGGTTGAGCTGGCGGCGCACGCCAGGCGATCCGGCCTGGAGCGCCTGCTGGTCGAGCCGGTGCCGCTCGCCACCGAGTTCCCGGCCAGCGCGCAGGATGCGCTCCGCCTGATGCGCGATCTCGACGGGCGCACCGACGTGCCGGTGCGGCTGATGGTCGATTGGGGCCACGCCCTGTTCCGGCCGCTGTTCGGCGACGATGCCAGCATGGAGCATTGGATGGCGACCTGCGGATCGTTCATCGACGGATTCCATATCCAGCAGACCGACGGGCTGGGCGACCGGCATTGGAACTTTACCACGGACGGGCTGGTCTCCGCCGAGGTGCTGCGCGATTTCTGGGCGCGGCACGCGCTCACCACCCAGACCCTGTTCCTGGAAATCATCTATCCGTTCGAGGCGACCGACGATTTCGTGCTGTCCGACATGAAGGCGGGGGTCAGGATCCTGACCGGCTGACCGGCTGACCGGCTGACCGGCTGACCGGCTGACCGGCTGACCGGCTGACCGGCGGGGGGAGGCGGATGGAGCTGTTCGACGATCTCGACCGGGATGCGACGCCGATCCGGCTCGGCGATGGCGCCGTCGTGCTGCCCGGGTTCGCCGGCGGCGAGGCGGCGTCGCTGGTGACGGCGCTGCTGGCGGTGGCGGACGGCGCGCCGTTCCGGCACCTGGTCACCCCGGGCGGCGCCACCATGTCGGTGGCGATGACCAATTGCGGGCGGCTCGGCTGGGTCAGCGACCGGCGCGGCTACCGCTACGAAAGCCTCGATCCGCTGACCGGCCGGCCATGGCCGGCGATCCCGGCGCCGTTCCTGTCGCTGGCCGCGCGCGCCGCGGCGGCGGCGGGCTACGCGGATGCGTGCCCCGACGCCTGCCCCGACGCCTGTCTGGTCAACCGTTACGCGCCGGGCGCGCGTCTCGCGCTGCACCAGGATCGGGACGAGGGCGATCTCGCCGCGCCGATCGTCTCGGTCTCGCTCGGCCTGCCGGCGACCTTCCTGTTCGGCGGACAGGAGCGGAGCGGGCCGGTCCGTCGCCTCAGGCTGGAGAACGGCGACGTCGCGGTGTGGGGAGGGGCGTCCCGGCTGGCGTTCCACGGCATCGCGCCGCTGCGTCCCGGCAACCACCGCCTGACCGGCCCGGTGCGCTACAACCTGACCTTCCGGCACGTCACGGGTCTGCCTTGAACGCGGCATGCTTTCGCTGCTGACGGTTTGAGGGGATAACGGCCGGGCAACACCGAGAGCCTCGGACCCGAAAGTGAGACCATGAGCGCCGTCCTTTCCGCGACCGGACCGACCGCACCGGCCTGGACCCCGTCGAGCTGGCGCGCCTGCCCGATCAGGCAGATGCCGTCCTATCCCGACCAGGCGGCGCTGGAGACGGTCGAGGCGCGGCTGCGCGCCTATCCGCCGCTGGTGTTCGCCGGCGAGGCGCGCCGCCTGAAACAGCAGCTCGCGCTGGCGGCGGACGGCAAGGCGTTCGTGCTGCAGGGCGGCGCCTGCGCCGAGAGCTTCGGCGAGTTCACCGCCGACGTGATCCGCGACACCTTCCGGGTGCTGCTGCAGATGGCGGTGGTGCTGACCTTCGGCGCCAAGGTGCCGGTGGTGAAGCTCGGCAGGATGGCCGGCCAGTATGCCAAGCCGCGCTCCTCCGACCTGGAGCGGATCGACGGCGTGGAGCTGCCCTCCTATCGCGGCGACATCATCAACGGCTCCGCCTTCACCGAGGCCTCGCGGCTTCCCGACCCCGCCAGGATGGAGACCGGCTATTTCCAGTCCGCCGGCACCCTGAACCTGCTGCGCGCCTTCGCCGGCGGCGGCTACGCCAACCTGCATCAGGTGCATCGCTGGAATCTGGGCTTCGTCGAGCGCAGCCCGTTGGCCGCCCGCTACCAGGACCTGGCGCAGCGCATCGACGAGACCCTCGCTTTCATGGGTGCCTGCGGCATGGGCCAGAACGCGCCGCAGGTGAACGAGACCGAGTTCTACACCAGCCACGAGGCGCTGCTGCTGCCGTACGAACAGGCCTTGACCCGGGTCGATTCCACCACCGGCGACTGGTACGACTGCTCGGCGCACTTCCTGTGGATCGGCGACCGCACCCGTCAGCCCGACGGCGCGCATGTCGAGTTCCTGCGCGGCGTGCGCAATCCGATCGGGCTGAAGGTCGGGCCGACCACCCAGGCGGACGAGCTGCTGCGTCTGCTCGACCTGCTCAACCCGTGGGACGAGCCGGGCCGTCTGACCCTGATCAGCCGCATGGGCGCCGAGGGCGTACGCCGTCATCTGCCGCCGCTGCTGCGTGCGGTGCAGAAGGCCGGACGGCGGGTGGTCTGGCTGTGCGATCCGATGCACGGCAACACCATCAGCACCGCATCGAAGATCAAGACGCGCTCGTTCGACGCGATCCTGGCCGAGCTGCGCGGCTTCTTCGACGTGTTCGCCGCCGAGGGCGCGCTGCCGGGCGGGGTGCATGTCGAGATGACCGGCCAGGACGTGACCGAATGCGTCGGCGGCGCGCATCGCCTCACCGAGGCGGATCTGGGCGATCGCTACGAGACCTTCTGCGACCCGAGGCTGAATGCCGAGCAGTCGCTGGAGATGGCGTTCCTGGTCGCGGAGGAACTGACCGCGCGCCGGCGCATTGCCGCATCGTGAGCGAGCACGACATCACCGCGCGCACCGACGCGTATTTCAATCGCACCAAGGCGATCGTCGCCCGCTTCGGCGATGCGCGCGTCACTTATGCGCTGTTCCTGCGCCGGCCGGTGATCGCCGCCCACCGGCTGATGACCGAGTGGCTGGAGGCCGTCGCCGCGCGGCGCGGCCTCGAGATCGCCTGCGAGTCGCGGTTCGCCGAGGGCGACTGGGTCGGCGCCGGCGAACCGCTGGTCACCGTGACCGGCAGCTTCGAGGGGCTGGTCGATCTGGAGACGCTGCTGCTGCAGAAACTGGGGCCCGCCTGCGTGGCGGCGCACAACGCCTACCAGATGTGCCTCGGCCTGCCGAAGGCGCGGTTCCTGGCGATGGAGGCGCGGCACTGCGCCGGCTTCGACATGCAGGAGATGATGGCCTATGCCGCCTCGGTCGGCAGCCGCGCCGCCCAGAAGGAGGGCGCGCTCGGCTTCGTCGGCTGCGCCAACGACGCGACGGCGCATTTCTACGGCGCGTCGGCCGGCGCCGGCACGATGCCGCATGCGCTGATCGGCTATGCCGGGTCGACCCTGCGTGCCGCCGAGATGTTCCACGAGACCTTCCCCGACCAGGACCTCACGGTGCTGACCGACTATTTCGGCCGCGAGATCACCGACGGGCTCGCGGTCTGCCGGCGGTTTCCCGAGCTGGCGGCGGCAGGGCGGGTCAGTGTCCGTCTCGACACCCATGGCGGGCGGTTCCTGGAGGGGCTCGATCCGCAGAGCAGCTACGCCGTCATCGAGCGCCGCGCGCCCGGCGCGATCCGGCGCTATCGCAGCGAGACCGAGCTGCGCCATCTGGTCGGCACCGGCGTGTCGGCGGCGGCAATCTGGGCGATGCGCGACGCGCTCGACGAGGCCGGCTTCGGGAAGGTGCGGATCATCGTCTCGTCCGGGTTCGGGGTGGACAAATGCCGGGTGATGGCCGATGCCCACGCGCCGATCGACGTGGTCGGGACCGGCAGCTTCATCCCCGACACCTGGTCGGAGACGTATGCCACCGCGGACATCGTCGCCTATGACGGCGAACCGAGGGTCAAGATCGGACGGGAGTTCCTGTTGCACTCATTGAAAAACCAGGCCGGATGACCGACGAGCTGTTCGCCCCCGAGGGCGGCTGGCAGGTACGGATTCTCGACCTGTCCGGCGCATCCGAGGACAACATCGTCGAGGAGATCAAAGGCTTTGCGACCCTGCCGCTGGCCAACGCGTTCTGCCGCGCCTATGTGCGCGACAGCGTCGAGCGCTGCCGGGTCCCGGGACAGGGCGCGCGCGACGTGCTGGCCGCCTGGTTCGCCTATGGCGAGGATGCCGAGGTGATCGATGCCGGCGAGCAGGGCTGGCGTTCGGCCAACGAGCTTGACGAGTTCGCCAGCCATCCAGGCTCCGAGATCGAGTGCGACTGGCGCTCGATCGACCCGAGGCGGGACGATCCCGATGCCGGCGCGGATCTCGACCTGGACGACGAGCCGTGAAGCTGCGCTTCGCCCCGAGTCCGACCGGGCTGCTGCATGTCGGCAATGCCCGCCAGGCGGTGGCCAACGCACTGCATGCCAGGCGCCACGGCGCCGGTTTCCTGCTGCGGATCGACGACACCGATGCCGGCCGCTCCCGCGAGGAATACGCCGCCGGCATCGAGCACGATCTCGCCTGGCTCGGGCTGCGCTGGGACGAGAAGGTCCGCCAGTCCGATCGTCTCGACCGCTATGCAGAGGCGGCGGAGACGCTGAAGCGCAGCGGCCGCCTCTACCCCTGCTTCGAGAGCGAGGACGAGCTCCGGGTCAAGCGCGAGATGCGGCTGCGGCAGAACCGGCCGCCGGTCTATGACCGCGCCATGCTCAGGCTCACGTCCGAACAGCGTGCCCAGGCGGAGGCGAACGGCAAGGTGCCGTACTGGCGTTTCCGCCTCTCGGACGGTCATGCGGCGTGGGACGATCTGGTGCTGGGCCGGATGCAGGTGAAGCTGCCGTCGATTTCCGATCCGGTGCTGATCCGTGCCGACGGCACCGTGCTCTACACGCTGGCTTCGGTGGTCGACGATCTCGAGCTCGGCATCACCCATGTGCTGCGCGGCGAGGACCACGTCACCAATACCGGCGTCCAGCTCGACATCGTCGCCGCACTCGGCGGCCGCCCGGATCGCTTCACCTTCGCGCATCTGCCGTTGCTGCTCGACGAGGCGGGCGGCAAGCTGTCCAAGCGGTTCGACGGGCTGTCGCTCCGGGCGCTGCGTCATGACGGGATCGAGCCGACCGCCCTGGTCGCCTACCTGGCACGGCTCGGCACCTCCGAGGACCCGCATCCGCTGTCGTTCGACGAGCTGGCGCAGACCTACGACGTGCGCCGGGTGTCGAAATCGGCGGCGCGGTTCGACATGCGCCAGTTGCTGGCGCTGAACCGCCGCACCACCCACACCATGCCCTACGCGGCGGTGCGCGACCGGCTGCCGGACGGCGCCACCGAGCCGTTCTGGAATGCGGTCAGGGGCAATGTCGACATGCTGTCCGAGCTGCGGCACTGGTGGGACGTGGTCGGCGGCGGCATCGTGCCGCCGGTGCAGGAGGGCGAATCCGGCTTCCTGCTGCAGGCGCTCGAGATGCTGCCGGAGGATCGTCCGGACCGGCCCTGGAGCGACCAGACCTGGTCGGAATGGACCCGGGCGCTGCGCGAGGCGAGCGGCCGGACCGGCAAATCCCTGTTCATGCCGCTGCGGCTGGCTCTGACGGGCGAGGAAAAAGGCCCTGAATTGAGGGAGTTGCTGCCCCTGATGGGTCATGAGCGGGTGGCGGGGCGGCTGCGTCTGGCCGCGAGCTGACAGGGCACGTTTTCCTGATCGGATCACAACTGGCCGTCGGGGGCCGGTTTGTTTATTGTGCGACGCAACCGCCGCCCCGGATCGCGGCCCGAGTTCGCGTTGACCGTCTCCGTTCCCCCAACCGGTCTTGACCGGCGGGCGGCGCGCGGGACGCGCGACGTATGGCAAGAGGCGCTGAATGATGACGAAAAGACTGCCGCCCCTCTCCGGTGCCCTCGCCCTGGGGGCCCTTTTGACGGCGGGGGGGTGTCAAAACTCCATCCTCGACCCGAAAGGCGCGATCGGAGCGGCCGAAAAATCGCTCATCCTCACCTCCACCTACGCCATGCTGGTCATCGTGATCCCGGTGATCGCGCTGACACTCTGGTTCGCCTGGCGCTACCGCGAGGGCTCAGGGGCGCGCTACGAGCCGGATTGGGGGCATTCGGTCAGGATCGAGATCTTCTGCTGGGGTATCCCGTCGATCATCATCGCGTTCCTCGGCTATCTCACCTGGACCAGCACCCACGCGCTCGATCCCTACCGGCCGCTCGACAGCGCCAAGAAGCCGCTGGTGATCGAGGCGGTGGCGCTGAACTGGAAGTGGCTGTTCATCTATCCGGAGCAGGGCATCGCCACCATCAACGAGGTCGCGTTCCCGGTCGGCACGCCGGTCGATTTCCGCATCACGTCCGATTCGGTGATGAACTCCTTCTTCATCCCGCAGCTCGGCAGCCAGATCTACGCCATGGCGGGAATGCGCACCCAGCTCCATCTGATCGCCGGCGAGGCCGGCACGTTCCCAGGCCTGTCGGCGAACTATAGCGGCCGCGGCTTCTCGGACATGCGGTTCAACGCCATCGCCACCAGCGACGCCAAATTCGCCGACTGGGTGGCCGCCGCCCGGCACTCTCCGGCGACGATCGACACGGCGGATTATTCCAAGGTGGCCGCGCCCGAGGAAAAAGCGCCGGTGCAGTACTTCTCGGCGGTTGAGCCGAACCTATTTAACGAAATCATCGCCAAGTACATGGGCAAGGCCGAGAGCTTCCACTCCGGCTTGAAGGAGGATTGACATGAATCTTCTCGGCAGAATGGGCTGGTCGGACCTGGCCATGCTCGAATCGCCGGTGATCATGGGGGCCGGCCTGTTCATGGGGCTGGTCGTGGTCGCCGTCCTCGGCGTCATCACCTACATGAAGGCGTGGAAATATCTCTGGACCGAGTGGCTCACCTCGGTGGACCACAAGAAGATCGGCGTGATGTATATCATCGTCGCGTTGATCATGCTGCTGCGCGGCTTCTCCGACGCGATCCTGATGCGCACTCAGCAGGCGATGGCCTATGGCGGCCATCCCGGGTATCTGCCGCCGCACCATTACGACCAGATCTTCACCGCCCACGGCACCATCATGATCTTCTTCATGGCGATGCCTTTCATGATCGGGCTGATGAATATCGCCGTGCCGCTGCAGATCGGCGCCCGCGACGTGGCGTTCCCGTTCCTGAACTCCTTCTCGTTCTGGATGACCGCCGCCGGCGCGGTGCTGGTCAACCTGTCTCTGGTGCTGGGCGAGTTCGGCCAGACCGGCTGGCTGGCCTACCCGCCGCTCTCGGAGCTGAAGTTCAGCCCCGGCGTCGGCGTCGACTACTATATCTGGTCGCTGCAGCTCACCGGTCTCGGCACATTGCTCACCGGCGTGAACTTCTTCGTCACCATCGTGAAGATGCGCGCCCCGGGCATGACCTGGATGCGCATGCCGATCTTCACCTGGACGATCCTGTGCACCGCGATCCTGATCATGGCGGCGTTCCCGATCCTGACCGTCACCTTCGGCATGCTGTCGCTCGACCGCTATCTCGGTTTCCACTTCTTCACCAACGAACTTGGTGGAAACCAGATGATGTACGTCAACCTGATCTGGGCGTGGGGCCATCCGGAGGTCTACATCCTGATCCTGCCGGCGTTCGGCGTGTTTTCCGAGGTGGTGCCGACCTTCGCCCGCAAGCGGCTGTTCGGCTACAACGCGATGGTCTACGCGACCGTCTGCATCACCTTCCTGTCGTTCGTGGTCTGGCTGCACCATTTCTTCACCATGGGCTCCAGCGCCAACGTGAATGCCTTCTTCGGCATCACCACGATGATCATCTCGATCCCCACCGGCGTGAAGATCTTCAACTGGCTGTTCACCATGTATCGGGGGCGCATCCAGTACACCTCGATGATGCTCTGGACGATGGGTTTCATGGTCACCTTCGTGATCGGCGGCATGACCGGCGTGATGCTGGCGCTGCCGGGCAACGACTGGGTGCTGCATAACAGCCTGTTCCTGATCGCCCACTTCCACAACGTCATCATCGGCGGCGTGTTCTTCGGCTACATGGCCGGCTACACCTACTGGTTCCCCAAGGCGACCGGCTTCAAGCTGCACGAGGGCTGGGCCAAGGCGTCGTTCTGGTTCTGGCTGACCGGGTTCTACGTCGCGTTCATGCCGCTCTATGCGCTCGGCTTCATGGGCATGACCCGCCGCATGAACCATTACGACAATCCGGCCTGGACTCCGTTCCTGGAAGTCGCCCTGGTCGGCGCGCTGCTGGTGCTGTGCGGCATAAGCTGCCAGGTCATCGGCCTGGTGGTCAGCATCCGCAACCGTCACGAGAACCAGGACGTCACCGGCGATCCGTGGAACGGCCGCACCATCGAGTGGTCGACCTCCTCGCCGCCGCCTTTCTACAACTTCGCCGTGCTGCCGCACATCGACAGCCTGGATGCGTTCAACGAGACCAAGCAGCGCGGCCACGAGGCGCGCGAGACCCCGGTCTATTCAGACATCCACATGCCGCGGAACACGCCCGCCGGCCTGTTCATGTCGGTCGCCGCCGGCATGCTCGGCTTCGCGCTGATCTGGCACATCTGGTGGCTGGCGGCGATCAGCCTGCTGGCGATCCCGGTGATCTTCATCGTTCGGTCCTGCAACGACGACATCGACTACTACGTGCCGGCCGCCGAGGTCGCGCGCATCGAGGCGCTGCACAACGCACGCGTCGCGAAGCTGGAGCTGACCCATGTCGCCTGACAGCCTCGTCGCCCATCACGGCGAGTTCGCTGAGGACCACTCCCACGAGCCGAACAACGTGTTCGGCTTCTGGCTCTATCTGATGACGGACTGCATCCTGTTCGCGACCCTGTTCGCGGGCTTCGCGGTGGCCCGTCATCAGTATGCCGGCGACGTCAGCGGCAAGGACATCTTCGACCTGAAATATGTCGGGGTGGAGACGGCCCTGCTGCTGATCAGCTCGTCCACCTACGGCTTCGCCATGATCAACGCCTATCAGCACCGGCTCGGTGCGGTGGTGGCCTGGCTGGGGGTGACGTTCCTGCTCGGTCTCGGCTTCGTCGGCATGGAGATCAACGAGTTCCACCATCTGGTGGCGGAGGGCCACGGACCGGATCGCAGCGCGTTCCTGTCCGCCTTCTTCACCCTGGTCGCCACGCACGGGCTGCACGTCACCTGCGGCCTGATCTGGATGGCGACCCTGATCGCGCAGATGACGATCCTGAAGAAGGGCCTCACCACGGTCTACATCAATCGTCTGATGTGCCTGAGCCTGTTCTGGCACTTCCTGGACATCGTCTGGATCTGCGTCTTCACCCTCGTCTATCTGCTGGGAGTGCAGTGATGGACCATCCCGCGCTGCACGGTCATTCCCACGAGCACCATACCTCGGCGTCCGGCGAATCGCATGGCGGCTATGGCGCCTACGGGATCGGCTTCGCCCTCTCCGTCGTCCTCACCGTCGCCGCCTTCTATCCGGTCATGGTGCCCGGCACGCTGCCGCATGGCTGGCTGGAGCCGACCCTGGCGGTGCTGGCGATCGTGCAGATCGTCGTGCATCTGATGTTCTTCCTGCACATGAGCACCGCCTCGGAACAGCGCTGGAACGTCGTCGCCTTCGGTTTCGCCATCCTGGTGGTGTTCATCCTGATCGTCGGCTCGCTGTTCATCATGCACAGCATGGCCGAGGGCATGGTCGATCCCGACGTCCCCGCCGTGCCGACCACCGGCCATTCCGACATGGGCAGCATGAAGGGCATGTGATCCGATTGCCGATCGCGCCGTCGGAAACGCCCGCGGCTCCGGCCGCGGGCGTTTTGCGTTTGGTGAGCAGCCGCCCTCTGCACGCACATCGAACGTGACGGACCACGCATCATTCCGGGCCGCGTCGTTGAGAGAGGCGCCGGACCGTTCGGCGATCTCCGCTACTGGTTCTGGTGTGGTCCATCCTGGGGCCGGCCGTAGTCATCGGCCCGTGACCAAGCCAGGCAGGCCATGATCGCGAGCGGGAAGACGACGAACTGCGATCCGATGGAGAGAAGCGCGCAGACTTCGCCGTAGGCGAAGTCCAGGCCGTTATCGCCGAAATAGACGAAATAGAAGAAGCAGCTCATCACCGTCACCAACGTGTCGGCCGCCTGGCTTCGCGCGAAGAAGGTCCGGCGTGCGAGCGGCAGCAGCCGGAAGAAGAAGCTCCAGAGGATCAGCAGCGCGGGCGCGGTGACGATCGGCAGCAGCAGCCATGTCGAGATCCCAAGGCCGCGCGCCACCAGCGCCATGTCGGCATGCGTGGTGACCGTCCGCATCGGCGCGTAGCTCCAGACGTTTCCGGCGCCCATCAAGGCCAGCCAGAACAGGAACATCGCCAGCGTCGGTCGCGTCTGGATCGACGCGCGGCCCAGCATCGCGAAGCACAGGACGTAGATGAGACCGTTGCCAATGCCCGGCCCGTCGAAGGCAATCAACGCCGCTTGCAGCCCGTGTCCGCTGGCAAAGATCGGCGCGTAATCGACACCGTCGCCGACATCCTGCTGGAACAGGAGGTTCGCGAGGCTCGCCCTGCCGTAATCGATGCCGATCGGGCTACGCATCCATCCGAGCAGCCAGGCCGTCGTGGCATGCGCATATTCGTGCGTGAGATACGCCGTCGCGTGCGCCAGGAAGATCAACCCGATCGTCAGCAGGAAGAAGCGGCGATCGCCCCGTGTGATTTGGAACCCGGTTTTCATGGTCATCCGTTCCGCCGCCCCGCCTGCGTCACCCGCCAGAACCGCGTCGCCATCATCGCTGCCACCGCGGTCAGCGCGCCGGCGAGGCCGAGCCAGATGCCGGTCACGCCGTATCCCAGCCGGAATGCCAGCAGCCAGCCCAGCGGCAGACCGATCAGCCAGTAGCCGACCTGCGCCAGCAGCATCGGCACCCGCGTGTCGCCCATGCCGCGCAGCGCGCCGATCGCGGTGACCTGGGTGCCATCCACCACCTGGAACAACGCCAGGATGGCCAGCAGCTTGATCGCCAGGCCGATCGCGGCGCGGTTCGCGGCCACCGCCGGATCCAGGAACGCGCTCGCGATCAGATGCGGCGTCAGCAGCAGCGCCACGCCGATCACCGCCATCGTCGCCACGCCGAGCCCGATCGCCACCAGCCCGGCGCGCCGCACGCCCACCGGGTCGCGCGCGCCGGTGGCCAGCCCGGTGCGGACGTTGGCGGCCTGGCCGAGCGCCATCGGCACCATGAAGGTGAAGGTGCCGATACTCAGCACGATCTGGTGCGCCGCCAGCGACGCCGCTCCCAGCAGGCCGGCCGCCAGGCTGGAGATCAGGAACATCATCGTCTCGGCGGCAATGGTCGCGGTGATCGGCAGGCCGATCCGCAGCATCGGGCCGACCTGGCTCCAGTCCGGGCGTGGCGGCGTGATCATCACCCGACGCCGGCGGCTGCCATGCAGCAGGCCGAACAGCAGCAGCACGGTGATCCACAGCGTCAGCGTGGTCGCCAGCGCCGAGCCGCGCAGGCCGAGGCCGGGCAGCCCGGCCACACCGTTGATCAGCGCGTAGTTCAGCAGCCCGTTGCCGATCGCCATCGCCGGGGTCACGCGGAGCAGCAGGGTGGCCTGGCCGATCGCCGGCAGCATCGCCCGCATCACGCCCAGCCCGGCCAGGAACGCCGGGGTCGCCCAGCGCAGGATGCCGAGATAGACCCCGACATCGTGGGCCAGCCGGGGCGGCTCGCCCAGCAGAAGCAGCAGGGGCCCGATCAGGCTGAACAGCGCGAAGGCCGGAACCGACAGCATCAGCCCGAACAGCAGGGCGGTGCCGTACAGGCTCGCCGCCCGGCGTTCCTCGCCGGCGCCGCGCGCCTGAGCCGCCAGCACCCCGCCCGCCATCAGCGCGCCCTGCAGCGACGCGCCGACGGTGAAGAACAGCGTGTTTGCCAGGCCGCCGGCCGCCACCGCGCGCTCGCCGATCCCGCCCAGCAGCACGGTGTCGGTCAGCCCCATCGCGATCTCCGAAAGGCTCACCACCGCCAGCGGGACCGCCAGCGCCAGCAGCGCGCCTGCATGCGCGACCAGGCCCGCCTCGCGGGAGACGCCGGTCCTCGTTTCGTTCTCCATGCGGCAAGTGCTTGCCCGGTTGCGGCCGAGGATGCAAAACCCGGCGATGCCCCAGCTTGCCCTCCATGACAGCCTGACTCGGCGGACGGCACCGTTCGTGCCGCTCGATCCCGCCAACGTGCGGGTCTATTACTGCGGTCCGACGGTCTACGACCTGGCGCATATCGGCAATCTGCGGGCGATGCTGTCCGCCGACATCCTGGTCCGGCTGCTGCGGGCGCTGTATCCGACGGTGACGTTCGTTCGAAACATCACCGACGTGGACGACAAGATCAATGCGCGCGCCGCGGAGCGCGGCATCCCGATCGCCGAGCTCACCAAAGGCACCATCGCCGACTTCCACGCCGACCTGAAAGCCCTCTCTGTGCTGCCGCCGGACAAAGAGCCGCGCGCCACCGATCATGTCGGCGAGATGATCGTCCTGATCGCGCGTCTGGTGCAGTCCGGCCATGCCTATGCCGCGGACGGGCACGTGCTGTTCCAGGTGGCGCATTTCGCCGATTACGGCGCCCTGTCCGGCCGCGATCCGGACGAGCTGCGCGCCGGCGCCAGGGTCGAGGTGGCCGGCTACAAGCGCGATCCCGGCGATTTCGTGCTGTGGAAACCGTCCACCCCGGAGCTGCCCGGCTGGGAAAGCCCGTGGGGACGCGGCCGGCCGGGCTGGCACATCGAGTGCAGCGCGATGGCGCATCGCTATCTCGGCGAGAGCTTCGACATCCATGGCGGCGGCGACGACCTGCTGTTCCCGCACCACGAGAACGAGCGCGCGCAGAGCCTGTGCGGCTGGCCGGGCAGCGGTTTCGCCAGGATCTGGCTGCACAACGCCATGCTGCTGGTCGACGGCGAGAAGATGTCCAAGAGCCTCGGCAATTTCTACACCGTGCGGGAGATCCTGGAGGAGCATCCGGCCGAGGCGCTGCGCCTGCTGCTGCTCGGCACGCATTACCGCTCGGTGCTGAACTTCACCCGCGAGGGCCTGGCCGAGGCGCGGCGCACGCTGGACCGGTTCTATCGGGCGATCGAGCGCAGCGCGCCGGCGCCAGGCGCGCCCCTGCCGCCGGCGTTTCTGGATGCGCTCTGCCAGGATCTCAACACGCCCGGCGCCATCGCCGTGCTGCACCGCCTGGCCGAGGCGGCCCTTGCCGGCGACCGTGCGGCGGGCGCCGGACTGCGCGCCGCCGGCGGCCTGCTCGGACTCTTGCAGGCCGACCCGTCCGATTGGTTCCAGGCCGGTCTCGATGCGGTCGCGGTGGAGCAGGCGATCGCCGCTCGGCTGGCCGCCCGCAAGGCCCGCGATTTCGCGCGCGCCGACGCGATCCGCGCTGAACTGCTGGCCGACGGGGTCGTGCTGGAAGACGGCCCCTCCGGCACGAGCTGGCGACGCGCATGACCGGCCGCGACGGCGGCGCGCCGCTGGAGCCGATCGGCAACAGCCCGATCGTCGTGCTGGTCCGCCCCCAGCTTGCGGAGAATGTCGGCAGCGTGGCCCGCGCCATGGCCAATGGCGGCCTGTTCCATTTGCGTCTGGTCGCGCCGCGCGACGGCTGGCCGCAGGAGCGCGCCTGGCGGTCCGCCTCCGGCGCCGACCGCATCCTCGACTGCGCCACCGTCCATCCCGACATCGACGACGCCGTCGCCGACCTGCACCGCGTGTTCGCGACCTGTCCGCGTCCGCGTCACGTGGTCAAGCCGGTGCTGACCGCCCGGGGCGGCGCCGCGGAACTGCGCGGCCTCGCCGATCGCGGCTTGAAGGTCGGCATCCTGTTCGGCCCGGAGCGCGCCGGGCTCGACAGCGACGAGCTGGCGCGCGCCGACTCGCTGATCCGCTATCCGCTGAATCCCGGCTTCTCGTCGCTCAACCTGGCCCAGGCGGTGATGGTGATGGCCTACGAATGGTGGGTGTCCGCCGACGATACCGTCCCGCGCACCCTGATGACCAACGAGACCCATGTCGCCACCAAGGGCGAGCTGGAGAACTTCATGGGCCATCTGATCCGCGAGCTCGATTCGTGCGGCTTCCTGCGCAACCTGCCCAAGCGTCCCGGCATGGTGCGCAACCTGCGCCACTTCTTCGCGCGCGGCGAGGTGACCGAGCAGGAGCTGCGCACCCTGCACGGCGTGGTGACCGAACTCGCCCTCGGCCGCCGCCTGCGCGGCCGGGACGAGACGCCGGGTCAGTAATAGCCGTAGTGATAATGGTAGGGGCGATAATAGCCGCCGTCCGGATAGACGATGCAGCCGCCGAGCGACGCTCCGGCCAGCAGCAGAGCGGCCATGGCGGCGAGGCGCCTGGCGGTCAGATGGGTGTTTCGGTTCATGGTCCGGGTCTCCGATCCTGCGATCGTTCCAGCATCCGCCTGCATCGTGTCGGCGATGGGGCGGCGGCTGTATCGAACTGCAAGCCCCCCGCCGATCGGTGCACCGATTGACTTGCGCCCGTCCGGCCCCTATAGGCCGCCGCTACTGCCGGGAACGTGGACGGTCCGGCCGGCCTCGCACATGCGGGGACGGTAATGCGGAACGCGCCCGTCGCGACCATCGAGGGTCGGGGCCTACCGGTGCAACAAGCGGAACAGGGCGACGGGCGACAGCCTGAACGCGCGACCGCACCGAAGACGAAAGGAGCGCGCTCGTGACCAAGCGCCTCGAGAGCAAGTACAAGATCAACCGCCGCCTCGGCGTCAATCTCTGGGGCCGGGCGAAGTCGCCGATCAACAAGCGCGAATACGGCCCCGGCCAGCACGGCCAGCGCCGCAAGCAGAAGCCGTCCGACTTCTCGGTCCAGTTGATGGCCAAGCAGAAGCTCAAGGGCTATTACGGCAACATCAGCGAGAAGCAGTTCCGCAAGTATTACGACGAGGCGGTGCGCCGCAAGGGCGACACCTCGGAGAACCTGATCGACCTGCTCGAGCGTCGCCTGGATGCGGTGATCTACCGCCTGAAGTTCGCCATGACCCCGTTCGCGGCTCGCCAGTTCGTCAATCACGGCCACGTCACCGTGAACGGCAAGAAGGTCAACATCCCGTCCTTCCTGGTCCGCGACGGCGACGTCATCGAGGTGCGCGAGAAGTCCAAGCAGCTCGCCGTGGTGCTCGATGCCGCGCAGAGCGGCGAGCGCGACGTTCCGGAATATCTGGAAGTCGATCACCGCTCGATGAAGGGCAAGTTCGCCCG
This sequence comes from uncultured Rhodospirillales bacterium, assembly GCA_903844135.1. Classification (GTDB taxonomy): domain Bacteria; phylum Pseudomonadota; class Alphaproteobacteria; order Acetobacterales; family Acetobacteraceae; genus Lichenicola. Next base: position 42,418 of record CAIMSN010000096.1, read on the forward strand.
TAGCCCGAAGCTGTCGGACGTGCCGTATCCGGTGACCATGGAGCCGAACCTGGTCGTCGAGTTCTACTCGCGTTGATGAGGCCGCAGGGGGCGTTGCCCCCTGCACCCCCACCAGAGGGCAGTCGCCCTCTGGACACCCAATCTTAAACCCTGGGTTCTAAGGGCTTCGCCCTTAGCGGGGTCCAGGGGCGGAGCCCCTGGCCTTTGTCCGACCTACAATCCGAAATCTCCCGCCGCCGCACCTTCGCGATCATCTCGCACCCGGACGCCGGCAAGACCACGCTCACCGAGCGTCTGCTGCGCGCCGGCGGCGCGATCCAGATGGCCGGCAACGTCCGCGCCAAGGGCGAGCGGCGTCGCACCCGCTCCGACTGGATGGGCATCGAGCGCGACCGCGGCATCTCCGTCGTCACCTCGGTGATGACGTTCGAGTATGGCGGCTGCATCTTCAACCTGCTCGATACGCCGGGCCACGAGGATTTCTCCGAGGATACCTACCGCACCCTGACCGCGGTGGATTCCGCGGTGATGGTGATCGACGCCGCCAAGGGCATCGAGGCCCGCACCCTGAAGCTGTTCGAGATCTGCCGCCTGCGCGACATCCCGATCATCACCTTCGTCAACAAGATGGACCGGGAAGCGCAGGACCCGTTCGCGCTGCTCGACGAGGTCAGCCAGGCGCTGGCGCTCGACACCGCGCCGGCGACCTGGCCGATCGGCCGCGCCTCGAACTTCGCCGGCACCTACGATCTGCGCGCCCGCGCAGTGCACCTGGACACGCCGCTCGAGCAGTCCGACCCGCGCATGGTCGCGCTCGGCGAGGAGCTCGAGCTGGTGCAGGCCGCGCTGCCGGAATGGGACAAGGACAGCTTCGATGCCGGGCATCTGACGCCGGTGTATTTCGGCAGCGCGATGAAGGAGATCGGCGTCACCGACCTGCTGGATGCGCTGGTCGATTTCGGGCCGCCGCCGCGCGCGCAGGCCAGCGACGGCCGCACCGTGCAGGCCGACGAGCCGGGCATGACCGCGCTGATCTTCAAGATCCAGGCGAACATGGACCCGAACCACCGCGACCGCATGGCGTTCGCCAGGGTCTGTTCCGGCCGGCTGTCGCGCGGCATGCGGGTGCGCCACGTGCGTTCCGCCAAGCAGTTCGCGCTGCACACGCCGCAATTCTTCTTCGCCCGCGACAGGCAGCTCGCAGAGGAGGCGTTCGCCGGCGACGTGGTCGGCATCCCCAATCACGGCACGCTGCGGATCGGCGACACCCTCACCGAGGGCGAGGATATCCGTTTCACCGGGGTGCCGCATTTCGCGCCCGAGATCCTGCGCCGGGTCAGGCTCGACGATGCGATGAAGGCGAAGAAGCTGCGCCAGGCGCTGCAGGAGTTGGCGGAGGAGGGGGTGGTACAGTTGTTCCGGCCGCAGGACGGCGCGCCGCCGATCGTCGGCGTGGTCGGCACGCTGCAGCTCGACGTGCTGCAGGCGCGGCTGGCCGGGGAATACGGCGTCGGCATCGGCTTCGAGAGCACGCCCTTCTCGCTGGCGCGCTGGGTGGACGGCGAGAAGACCAAGCTCGCCGGCTTCGTCGCCTCCAACCGCACCGCCATGGCCGACGACCTCGATGGCGATCCGGTATTCCTGGCGAGTTCCGACTTCATGATGCGCCGTACGTCGGAGATGAACCCCGACCTCCGCTTCGTCGACATCAAGCAGATCGGCATTGTCGCCGGCTAGGCTGGCTGGCGGACTTCAGGCCGCGCGCAGCGTCTCGATGCCGGACACGTCCGTGTCCCGCTCGGCTTTCCACAGATCGTGCGCCGCCTGCATGCGGACCCAGACGCCGGCGCCGTTGCCGAACAGCTTGCCCAGACGGACGGCGACCTGCGGTGTGACCGGCTGTCGCCGACCGAGAATGTCGTACAAGGTCTGGCGCGAAATCCCCAGAAGGCGTGCGATCTCCGCCTTGCTTTTGCCGGTCGCCGGAATGACGTCCTCTGCCAGCAGCGCGCCGGGATGCACCGGTTCGATGCGGGGATGGCGGGTCAGAGTCTCAACCATGATAATCCTCCAGATCGACGTCGATGGCATCGTCGCCCGACCAGCCGAAGGTCAGTCGCCAGTTGCGGGAGATCGAGACTGCAAACCGCCCTTGCATGTCGCCGGTCAGCGCGTGAAAGCCGTAGCCCGGTAAATCCATGTCGGTCGGGGCGGTCGCTTCGTTCAGGACGCCCATCGCGCGCTTGATCTTGCCGCGCCAGTCGGCACGTAATCCGCTGTCGTCTCCCCTGGCCCAATAGCGCTTGAGCACCTTGCTGCGGATGCTCGCGATCATCGCAAAACCGTAAGGTAACGCCTTACGATTGGCAAGGATTTTCTCACGCGCGATATCGGCGGTGGCGGTCGCACGTCACCCCGGTCTCGCTCAAGCGCGGCGACATCCAGGCGATGGAGCACGACGTGAACGAGGCCGGCACCTGCAAGGTCGCCAAAAACCCGGACAGGCTGCGTCAGGACGAGGAAGCGGTCGGTTTCGTCAGGATCTTCGTCGCCTCTGGAAAGCCGATCGGCGCAATGCCGGTACCATTTGGGTCGACGAGACGGTGGCCAGGGACGGCACTCTGGTAACGTCGCGCTATTCGGCGAAGCGGCCTGACCCGTTCAGCGCCGACCAGCGTTCGATGAGGATGCGGGCCGAGACCAGCAGGTCCGGTTCCGCGTCCCGCAGCAGCCCGGGAACGGCGCCGGCCGGGACCAGACGCAGGGCGTCGTATTCGCCATTGCCGTGTGTGGACCAGCGTCTTTCGATGGACTGGAAAGAAAGCCTGGTCGAGATCAGGCAACCGAGATCGACCACCTTGCTCCGCGGATGCTCGATCGCCACCACCGGCACGACCTCGCAGACCGCCTCGCCGTCGAGTCCCAGCTCCTCGGCGAGTTCCGCCAGGAGCTGGCGCTTCGGATCGACCGCCTGTTCGCCGTCGCGCGACTCCACCGCTCCGGCCGGGGCGGCCTGCCAGCGTCCCGGCATGTAGAGCGCGCTCGCCTGCCGCCGCCCCAGCACCAGCCCGTCGGCGCAGGCGATCAGCCCGTTCACCGACAGGGAGCGGGTGTGCTGCGCGGCGAACAGGCCCGGACGCCGCATCTGCGCCAGCACGCGCCGGTATTCCGTCCAATGGCCCTGGATCCGGTCGGACGCGATCCGATCGGCGGTGAACACGCGGCCGTTGAACAAGGACGGACGGTCGCCGCGCGCTTCCGCCCAGATCCGGTCGATCTCGATCTCGACCGACGCCGGCAGCGCCGGCATTCGTCCGGTGGCGGACACCGTGACCGACGCATCGAGCGTCAGGCTGCGCCACCCCGCCTCATGCAGGTCCGGCAGCACGCGCGTTCAGGCTTTCTCCTCGTGCCAGCCATGCCCGGTCGACTGGATCAGCGCGTTCGCCGCCTCCGGTCCCCAGCTTCCCGCGGCATAGTGATGCAGCGAGCCGGTCTTGCTTTCCCAGGCCTTCAGGATCGGCTCGACCCAGCTCCAGGCCGCCTCGACTTCGTCGCGCCGCATGAACAGCACCGGATCGCCCCGCACCGTGTCCATCAGCAGGCGCTCGTAGGCGTCGGGATAGCGGGTGGAGAACGCCTTCTCGAACGAGACGTCGATGTTGGCGGGACGCAGCGCCATGCCGTCGCCGCCCGGCACCTTGTTCATCAGCGAGAGCTGGATACCCTCTTCCGGCTGCAGGCGGATGATCAGCCGGTTCGGCTCCAGGCTGGTCGGGAAGATCGACCACGGCGTCTCGCGGAACTGCACCACGATCTCGCTGACCTTGCTCGGCAGCCGCTTGCCGGAGCGCAGATAGAACGGCACCTTGCCCCAGCGCCAGCTATGCACCTCGGCCTTGAGGGCGACGAAGGTCTCGGTGTCGCTCTGCTTGCCCTCGCCGAGCTCCTCCAGATAGGCCGGCACGATCTCGCCGCCATCCTTGCTGCCGATCCTGCCGCGGCCGTACTGGCCGCGCACCGCCACATGCGGAACGTCGTGCGCGGTGATCGGCTTGAGCGCGCGCAGCACCTTCAACTTCTCGTTGCGCAGGTTGTCGGCATCGAGCGAGCCGGGCGGCTCCATCGCCACCAGGCACAGCACCTGCAGCAGATGGTTCTGGATCATGTCGCGGAGCGCGCCGGACTTGTCGTAGTAGTCGCCGCGCCCCTCGACCCCGACCGTCTCGGCCGCGGTGATCTGCACGTGGTCGATCGCGTCGGAATCCCACAGCCGCTCGAACACCGGATTGGCGAAGCGCAGCGCGATCAGGTTCTGCACGGTCTCCTTGCCGAGATAATGGTCGATGCGGAAGATCTTCTTCTCGTCGAAGAAGGCGCCGACCTCGTCGTTGATGCGGCGCGCGCTGTCGAGATCGTGGCCGATCGGCTTTTCCAGCACCACGCGCGCCTGTTCGGTGATCAGGCTCTGTTGCTTCAGGTTGCCGCAGATCGCGCCGTACAGCTCCGGCGAGGTGGCGAGATAGAACACCCTGATCTTCCCGGCGCTCGCGTCGTCGAACAGGCCGGTGAGGTTGTCCCAGGTGCTGTCGGCCTCGGCGCCGTTGACGCTGGCGAAGAAGATCATCGGCAGGAAGCTGGCGATCAGCCCCTCCTCGAGCGCGTCGGGCTTGACGAAGCGGCGCAGCGCCTTGTGGGCGCGCTCGCGGAATTCCTCGTGGCTGAGCTGGGACCGCGCGGCGCCGATGATCCGGCAGCGCTCTGAGATCTGCTTGTCGCGGAAGCGGTGATACAGCGCCGGCAGCAGCTTGCGCATGGTGAGGTCTCCGGTCGCGCCGAAGACGACGTAATCGAAATCCTCGACCGCACTCATGGTGGCCATGGGGAGAGCTCCTGGTGGTCAGGGGGAGGGCGCATCATCATTGACCGGCCGCGTTCTGCCAAGGTAAGCCCCCCGGCCTGCAGGGCGATCGGGCCCCTTGGTAGCGGAGACGACCATGATGCTGGACGCTGCGGACCGGACATCCGGACAGGACGACAGGCAGAAGGACGTCACCGACAGTGCCGTGGGCGGGATCGCCGCCGACCGGCTGCGCAGCATCATCGAGCGGGTCGAGCGGCTCGAGGAGGAGCGCAAGGCGCTCGGCTCCGACATCAAGGACATCTTCGCCGAGGCGAAATCCGCCGGCTTCGACGTCAAGGTGATCCGGCAGATCATCCGCATCCGCAAGCAGGAGCCGGCCGACGTCGAGGAGCAGGAGACGCTGCTCGACATCTACCGCCGCGCCCTCGGCATGTGAGAGAGAGACCGGGCGTAAACGCGGCCTGGCGGTCATCCGCGGCCCATGGCCTGCGCGTCGATGCTCACGACCTGGAGGTCGCTCCGCTTCGATGCTCGGCCATGACCCGCGGCCGGCGCCGCTGAGCGGCGCCTCTGACTCGCCAGGACGCGTTTCCGACCGGTCTCTTCGAGACTGGTGGGGTTCGGGCGGGTTTTTTCTTCGTCTGGCCTGTTTGGGGGGGTCACGGTATGTTCCGGGGATGCCGCTGAACCTGCCTTTGCCGGACTGGGTGCCCTGGTGGGGGCAGTTGGTCGTTCTCGTGGTCGCGATCCTGTTCGGCTTCGCGCTGCTGATGATGCCGTTCTCGGTGTTCGGGCTGAAGGGCAGGCTCGATTTCCTCGAGGCGCAGCTCGACGACATCCATGCCGAGCTGCGGATGCTGGCGATGCGCCTGCCCGATCCGGCAAGGGTCGCGGTCCGCGAGCCGGTGTTCGAGGAGCTCTCGACCCGGCCCGGCCACGAGCGCGCGCCCTCGCCGACGCAGCGGCCGCGTGCCGATCTGGAACCGCGCGCCGATCCGCTGCCGCGCCGCCCGGCCCAGGCCGACGACTGGACGCCCCGGCTTCCGGACCGCGACGAGGAGGACGCGCCGAGCCGGCGCCCGCTGCGCGCCACCACGCTCCGTGATCCCGGGCGCGAGGCGGGGCGCGAGGCGGGACGCGAGGCGGGGCAGGGGCGCTCCGAGCCGACGCTGCGCTGGCCGCCGCCGCGCTAGGCGGCTTTGATGCCGGCCGCCGGGCTGCGTGACGGACCCTATCCGGTCAAGGCCGCGCGCGACGGCATGCCGGTCCTGGATGCCGGCCGGTTCGGCGCCGGTTCGCACCCTGGCACGCTGATGGTGATCGAGAGCGGCACGATGACGCTGTCGCCGGTGCGCTGCCATTCCATTTCCCCCGACCAGGCCGGCGTGGCGCGGCTGCAGCGCGTCGACGCCGAGGCGATGCCGATCCAGCGGCCGATCGGCATGCCGGATCGGGGGCCTGGCTTCCGGCCCGCGGTGACTTATCCCGACCTTTCCATCACCCGTCTGCACGACGCGATCTGCCTGCCGGGCGGCCTGGTGATCCATGACGACGCGCTGCTGCTGGAGAGTTTCAGCGCACGCTGGGAGGCGGTCCGGCATCGCCATCTGCGGGAGGGGCCGGAGCTCTGGCACCTCTGCGATCCGGCGCCGGTCGGCGGCAGGATCGAAGGCCCGGTGCTGTATCTCGACCACCAGCACATCGACTGGTTCGGCCACGTGCTGCTCGATCTGCTGACTCCCGGCTGGGCCTACGAGTACGGCCTCGCCTATCTCGGATTGCAGCGGCTGCGCGTGCTGTGCTCCGCGCCGCGCCATGGCTTCGTGCGTCGGCTGGTCGCGGCGCTCGGGGTGCCGGAGGGCGACATCGTCTGGATCGACCGGCCGGTGCGCTGCGACATGCTGCTGGTCGCGACCAAGGCGCTGCAGATCCAGGATTATGTGACGCCGGCGGCGGTCCGGCTCTGGCACGGAATGCGCAACCGCATCGTGCCGCCGCGCGACCAGGTGCCGTCGCGGCTGTTCGTCTCCCGGCGGGCGAACCCGACACGGGTCCTGGTCGAGCAAGAGGCGATCGAGGCGCTGTTCGCTGAAGCCGGCTTCACCATCGTGATCCCCGAACGGCTCGACATCGACACCCAGATCCGCCTGTTCGCCGGCGCACGGCTGATCGCCGGCTGCAGCGGCAGCAACATGTTCAACATCGCCTTCCAGGCCCGCGCGGGGGCGATCCTGGTGCTGGTGTCACCCCTTCTGGTGCACTACTCGGAGCAGTTCCTGACCAGCTTCCGGCCCGGCACCCAGCTCGACATGGTCATGGGCTTCGTCGACGACGCGGAACTCCAGGCGCGGCCGGGCTACGTTCATGCCGACTGGCATCTGGATGTGGCCCTGATGCGCGAGGTGTTGTCGGCGTGGCTGGCTGGACGGGCTTGACCAACAGCGACCGTCCAGAACCGTAGGACGCCGCCGCGGCGCGACCTCAACCCGCCCCCAGCACCAGATCATCCCGATGGATCATCTCGTCGCGGCCGCGCCAGCCGAGCAGGGCCTCGATCGCGTCGGAGCGGCGGCCGGCGATCTTCGCGGCGTCGCTGCTGCCGTAGGCCACCAGGCCGCGCGCTAGCGTCTCGCCGGTTTCGGGCAGCACGCGCACCAGGTCGCCGCGCTCGAACTGCCCGTCGATGCGGCGCACGCCGGTCGGCAGCGTTCCAGCGCTTGTTGCTCGCTATCAAGTAAGACTCTGCAGCCACCCCACTCGTATCGTAGTCGCTTGCGAAGCCACCCTCAGGCGCTGCAGCTTTGCTACATCCGAATCGGCCCTGGACATCGGTTGAAATCTGGATCTGGCGCACAAAGCCGAGGCGAGGATAGATCACGGCCCGAGATCAGGGTGGTTGTATCACTCTAGCAAACGGTCGTTTGACAGAGTGATACACCAAAAGCAGAGGACCCTTCCAATTCCCTGCACCCAGGAGCGTCGTTACGCAGCCCATGCTACGCATGTCTCACGCCGATTCGGAGATAGGGGGAATGCTTGGCCAAAGTAGACGACGTGGCAGCGGAGCTGCGTAAGCAGCGTATCAATGAGACCGGCACTCCCATCCCAAACACGCTTCAGGGTGTCTCAAAACAGAAGGTGCAAGAAGTCCTCGCTCGAATTTCGCTGACCAATCCTGACCTAGTGGATGCCGTCTACTCGTTACTTGATAACGAGACTGATAGCTGGATGTCCAACGCGCCCAAAAACGCAAAGTTTGCTGACGGTGCAACTACCAGTCAGATCGCTTGTCACATTGGCATTCTCCAACGCGGCAAGACCAAGCTGGACCGCGAGGGTCGCGACTACTGGATCAAGCCCCTACGCGATCTCGGCGGCTTCGAAGCTATCTATCTCCACGACGAACAGTTCATCGCCGGTCATCCCAAGCCTAAGTCGCCATCGTCCGCATACAAGCTAGAAGACGCCTTCCGCATGATTCTGGCGGCACCAGACGGACAGTGGCAGAAAATGTTGGCGCAGTGGGCCAGCAAAGATGTGGCGCGCCAGCGGCTTGATTTTCAAGCCGAGATTGCCGAGGCTTCGAAAGGTATAGTCGTGAACAATCACGGCGAGCTAATTAAAGCTAGCGTCGAGCATTATGCCGCCAAGTTCTTGCCGGGCTTCAAGGTGCTATACGTTGATGACAGTGACGGCGACCGGGTGAGCGGCGCGGAAGCGCAAGCGATGAAGGAAGCCGGCGTCGGTATTACACTCGGGGACGCTTGGCCCGACGTACTATTATGGAATCCTAAGACCAACTGGCTGTGGGTGATCGAGGCCGTCACTAGCGACGGCGAGGTTGATATTAACAAAGTCACGAAAATGACAGAGTTTGCCAAGCGCCATGGCAAAGCAGGCGTAAGCTTCACAACCACCTATCTTACCTGGAAGGACGCTGCCGCACGGCAGGGCACCCATCGCAACATCGCCGTCGGTACCTATATCTGGATACAAGCCGACCCTTCCAAGCAACTACTCGTCGAATCATTTGATTAAAGCAACTTCATAATCGCGATATCGATTGCATCTAGACAGGCGGGTGCCAGCCGGCCGAGCTTTTCGAGTTGGTCCTGCGTCGGATAATGTAAGTTACGCAGGTCGGTCGCGTTGACCTGCGTGTGGCCAGAGAACAAACGGAAATAGTCATCGACGGCGGTTGAGTTTAGATAGGCTGCAAGCCCAAGCGCGATCTCCGCTGGCAAACCCGCGCCGTCTTTATGGAAATAGTTGAGGTGATTTTCGAGCCCTGCTGGTTCCGGCGCCTCATAGACGGACGCGACGATACGACGCCGCTCCTCCTTGGCGGAAAAGCGCTTGGTCAGCACGTATCGCCCGGCTGGAACTAGCTGCGGTCGCGTGTAGTCGTCGACCGCGATCGCGTTGTGTTTGCGAAAGCCCGCAATAGGCCAGACAACACCGCCGTGTTTCATGTGCGCGGGATAAATCAGCGGTGCAGTGCCCTCGCCGCTATCTTTGCGTAGCTGGTTCTTGGCGCGAAAATCCACCACACGCCCAGTCGATACCTGGATACCCAGGTCTGCTAGAGTGCACGGTAACGCCTGCACCCGGACGGTGAGATCAGCGTCGTGGTCGGAAATCGCGAGCCGAATAAAAGCGTGTGAATCTCCTGGCCGCACCACCTCATCCATTGGGACCTCACGCGATTCGCCAACGTCTGTCTTAAGACGCACAGTGGCAGATCGCGCCTTACCCTTACGAGAGTGGAATATAACGTTTTCTTGTAGTACGTCGTCGTCAGCAAATGCCTTTTTTCTCGATTGGAATACAAGTAGTTCTAGCAGGGCAGTTTTTGAAAGAAGGTGATGGCGGAAAGGTTCGTAGTAAGGCCCATTGCAGAACGAGCGTGGAGTGATAGCCACAAGCTCTCCGCCGTCCTCAAGCTGATTTACCGTGAGCGCTACAAAGGCCGAGTAGAGGTTTACCGTCTCAATGCCTGATTTGCGTAGTGCAGAGCGCCACCGCGAGGCCGTGTTGATTTTACCATAAGGTGGATTGAGGATTGCACGGTTGAACGAAAGTAAACTCGCTAGGAGCGGTTCCGACGACGCTAGGATGTAGTCATCAAGAACGATCTTGGACGTGAACCCAACACCATGCTCAGCGCAGGCTCTGGCGCAATTTTCTAGTGTACCGGCAAGATGCGTCGCCATGTCCTCGTCAATCTCGAAGCATGTCGCAGAGATGGATGCCGGCTGAACTGGCCTTGATAGGGCCTCGGCGACAAACGCGGCGGTAAGTGCCCCAATGCCGGCTCCAGGGTCTATCAGCCTGACCTCACGTGGCATTTGGCCGAACGTGGACGCCATGCGCTGGGCAATCGGAGCTGGTGTCATGAACTGACCAAGCTTGCTGCGACGGATGACATCCAAACCAGGCGATATTTCAAGTCGGATTTCATCTGCACGGGCAGTAGCGGAGCGAGCGAGCGTCGATTTTTTAAGTGGCTTAGGTGCGGGAGGCCAAGCACGGGTAGCTTCGCTCATTTAGTGATCTCCGTTCTCCGCCACAGCGATTGCTTTACCACGGCAGCGTGTTAGATATCCAGATATCATGGTCAGTCAAGCTTTGCAATCTGGATATCTGGATATCGAGAATGGGTGATCGACCTATGAACGATGGCTTGTCTCCTGCCGTTGAAGAGGCGCTATTCCAGCGCTTGCTCCAACGGATGATAAAGGCTGGTCAAGGCCTAACCTCTGAAATTGTGCCAGAATCGATAGATACCGCAGCTTCCCGCAGCCTCGTCACGGCAGAAGCAGTTGAAGTGGCTAGCGACCTGATCGCTGCATCGAATGCTGCAGATTTTATCCAGAAGTATGGGATCGAGGCGCTTAGTGCGCTCCGCCTAATAGATCATCCAGATGTTTCCGGACCGGTAACGGTCGCTGCCGCACAAAAAATAGTCGGAAATCGACGGAACAAGGAGGACCCAATCGCACAACTCCTGTTTCGCGTGCCCGAACACTTACGAGACGATGTCAAGCGGCTCGCCTTGGATGAAAAGCGGCAGATGGACGAGCTTCTCACCGAAGCTGTTTTAGATTTGCTCCTTAAGCATGGTCGAATGCCAAAGGCGTTTCAGAAAGGATTACCTGCCCAGCCCTAGCTCGCGCTCCTGCCTTTGCCGGTCGAGGTCCTGCTCCGGCTCTCGCCGCAGTCCCCGCTGTTCCCGCTCTCCGGCCCGCGCTCGCTGCCGCTCGGCCTCGTTCACTTCCCGCTCAACCCGCTGATCCCAACCCGCGCTGAGCGCCATTCCATCACGCCCCTGCACGAAGCTGCGGGCCAACTCATCCAGCCCGGCCTGGTGCTCGCGCCCGACACCGGGCACGGTCATGTTTCTGCCGCTACTGACGGCGCGAGACGCATTCCGTATGCCCTCTTCGCCAAGCCGTTCGCTGGCTGCGGCCATGAACCCGTCCAGCTTGTTGGCGACGCGCGGACCGGCCCGGTCCTCGCGCCAGGCGGCGGATACCAATTTCTCCTTCCGCCGCTGCCGGGTGTCATAGCGTTCGCCCTCGCGCGGTATCTCCGCCGTCAGCCCGGCCATCTGCACGGCCTTGAGCGTGTCTAGGGCCGCATTCGATAGCCCCCCGCACCTCGACGGCATCGCGCGCTCGCTGCTGCTCCACCTCGCCGGTATGGTGGCGCACGGCAGCATCCCGTGCCGCCGCCTCGCGCTCCAGGCTGCCGCCGATCGCGGCGGCGGCCAACTTGGCGCGCGCGATCGTCCTGAGCGACACGGCCGGCAAGCCATTCCTCCCGGCCGCGCAAGGTGCCCAACACCTCCGACCCGTCCTCCCGCAAGGTCCGTGCGGCGGCGCGAGGATGGCGGCCGGATTTCTCTATCAGCTTGTCCAGCCCATCGGCCGCCTGGCCGGGGTCGCGGTAGGCACCCCGCAGATAGTCCTTCTGCGCCTCCACCTCCCGCATGGCGGCGGGTGCCCGGTCGGCAATCCGCGCCAGCTCCTCGGATGAGGTGCTTCGGCCCAAGCTGTCCCGGTTATGGCCGGTTGGATCACGCCACGCCGGCAGCAGCGGCGACCGCGCGCGTTCAGCCTCCTGGGCGTTTGCCGCCCGTGCTGCGGCCGGGCGTTCCACCGCTTCCGGAGACACCGGACCCTCGCGCCGCGTGTTGTATGTCAGCGCGTCCCGCAGCTTGCGGCCCGGTCCTCGCGCTTCTGCTCCTGTGTCAGCTCGTCGCACGTCGGCCACGCGATCGATGCGGCCCGCACATCGCCGCGCGCCATCTGCCGGGCAAGCTGGCTGGCGTCGCGCGCCGTCTCCCGCACGACCTTCCCCATCTCCAAGGCTCCCTTCCGGAACCCTTGAATCAGCGACGCCGCCGCGCCGCTAGAGCTTATTGAGTACGGACCCTAGGGCCTCAGGCCCCAGCGGGTCCAGGGCAGAGCCCTGGCGTGCCGTTCATTCACGACCTCAACCCGCGCCCAGCACCAGATCGTCCCGATGGATCATCTCGTCGCGGCCGCGCCAGCCGAGCAGGGCCTCGATCGCGTCGGAGCGGCGGCCGGCGATCTTCGTGGCGTCGCTGCTGCCGTAGGCGACCAGGCCGCGCGCCAGCGTCTCGCCGGTTTCGGACAGCACGCGCACCAGGTCGCCACGTTCGAACTGCCCGTCGATGCGTCGCACCCCGGCCGGCAGCAGCGAGCCGCCGCCGGTCAGCGCCTTCGCCGCCCCGGGATCGATCGTCAGGCTGCCGGCCGGCGGCAGGCCGGCGGCGATCCAGCGCTTGCGGGCGGAGCGGCCGCCGGGCTCGGCCAGGAACCAGGTGCAGCGCGCGCCGTCCTGCAGCGCGCGCAGCGGATGCGGGATGGCGCCCAGCCCGATGGCCATCGCGCAGCCGGCGCGCGTGGCGATGCCGGCCGCCAGCAGCTTGGTGCGCATGCCGCCGGAGGAATAGCCCGGCGGGGGCGCGCCGCCCATCGCCTCGATCTGCGGCGTCAGTGCGGCGATCACCGGCACATGCGTCGCACCCGGGTTCTGGCGCGGGTCGGCGGTGTAGAGCCCGTCTATGTCGGACAGCAGCAAGAGCTGGTCGGCCTGGATCATCTCGGCGACCCGCGCGGCCAGCCGATCGTTGTCGCCGAAGCGGATCTCGGCGGTGGCGATGGTGTCGTTCTCGTTGATCACCGGCACGCAACCGAGCCCGAGCAGGGTGGAGAGGGTGGCGCGGGCATTGAGGTAGCGCCGGCGATCCTCGGTATCGTCCGGCGTGAGCAGCAGTTGCGCGGCGACCAGCCCGTGCGCGGACAGGGCGGCGCTCCAGGCCTGCGCCAGGCGGATCTGCCCGACCGCGGCGGCGGCCTGCTTCTCCTCCAGGCGCAGCGTGCGCCGCTTCAGCCCGAGCGTATGCCGGGCCAGCGCGATCGCGCCCGACGAGACCACGATCACCTCGACGCCGCGCGCCCTGAGCGCGGCGATGTCGGCCGCCACCCCGTCCAGCCATTCGGTGCGCGGCCGGGCCTCCTCGGCATCCACCACCAGGGCGCTGCCGATCTTGACCACCAGGCGACGCGCCTTGCCGAGGCGGGGCAGGTCGGCCATGCGGGTCAGCCGCGACGGTGGTCGGTGATCGCGGTCTGCAGCAGGCGCAGCGTTTCCGCGACATTGCCCTGGGTGGCGGCGGACAGGGTGATCACCGGGCCGCCGGTCGCCTTCTCCAGCGCCCGGCGCCTGGTGCCGAGCTGCTGCGGCGTCATCGCGTCGGTCTTGTTGATCGCCACGATCTCCGGCTTGTCGGCCAGCCCGCCGCCATAGGCGATCAGCTCCTCGCGGATGGTGCGCCAGGCATCGACCACGTTGCCGTCGGCGCCGTCGATCAGATGCAGCAGCACGGCGCAGCGCTCGACATGGCCGAGGAAGCGGTCGCCCAGCCCGGCGCCCTCGTGCGCGCCCTCGATCAGGCCGGGAATGTCGGCCAGCACGAACTCCTCGGTGTCCGACAGGCGCACCACGCCGAGCTGCGGATGCAGGGTGGTGAACGGGTAGTCGGCGATCTTCGGCCGCGCCGCCGAGGCGACCGAGAGGAAGGTCGACTTGCCGGCATTGGGCAGGCCGATCAGCCCGGCATCGGCGATCAGCTTGAGCCTGAGCCAGATCCAGCGCTCCTCGCCCGGCCAGCCCTTGTCGGCGCGGCGCGGCGCCCGGTTGGTGCTGGATTTGAAGCTGGCATTGCCGAACCCGCCATCGCCGCCCCGGCACAGCAGGATGCGCTTGCCGGGCTCGTCGAGGTCGGCGAGCAGCACTTCCTTGCTCTCGTCGAAGATCTGCGTGCCGATCGGCACCTGGATCAGCACGTCCTCTGAGCCGGCGCCGGTGCGGTCCGAACCGGAGCCGTTGCCGCCCTTGCGGGCGCGGAAATGCTGCGTGTAGCGGAAATCGATCAGCGTATTCAGGTTGGCGACCGCCTCGAACAGCACGTCGCCGCCCTTGCCGCCCTTGCCGCCGTCCGGGCCGCCGAACTCGATGTATTTCTCCCGGCGGAACGCCACGACTCCGTCGCCGCCGTCGCCGGAGCGGACGTAGATCTTGGCCTGGTCGAGGAACTTCATGGTCTGGGTGGTCCGGTTTTGGCCTCGGTGGATGAGGTAAGGCCAGGGCGCTGCCCTGGATCCTCAAGGCTCGCCTTGTGGATCCAGGGAGAATAAGACGAAAAAGGGGTCGGCCCGAAGGCCGACCCCTGGTCCGCGACCCGATGGTCGGGCGATTTATTCCGCGGCGAGCGGGCCGGCGTCGACCGAGACCTGCACGCGGCCTTCGGCGCGGGTCTCGAACTTCACCGCGCCGTCGATCAGCGCGAAGATGGTGTGGTCGCGGCCGACGCCGACATTGCGGCCGGCCTTCACCTTGGTGCCGCGCTGGCGGATGATGATGTTGCCGGCGATCACGGCCTCGCCGCCGAACTTCTTGACGCCGAGACGACGGCCCGCGGTATCGCGGCCGTTGCGGGACGAGCCGCCTGCTTTCTTATGTGCCATTGCCTGAACTCCTCATGAGGCTTTGCTGCCGCTTCTCGTGCCGGGACCGCGCTCGGGCCCCGGGACGGGTTCAGGCGGCGCTGATCTCGCCGATGCGCAGCACCGTGACGGGCTGGCGGTGGCCGTTGCGGCGGCGGCTGTTCTGCCGGCGACGCTTCTTGAAGATGATCACGGTGTCGAGCCGGTCCTGGGCGATCACCGTGGCGGTCACGGTGGCGCCGGGCACCAGCGGGGCGCCGATCACGGTGCTGCCCTCTCCGCCACCGACCGCGAGCACGTCGGTGAAGGTGTAGGTGGCGCCGGCCTCGACATCGAGCTTCTCGACCTTGAGCACCTGCTCGGGGGTCACGCGATACTGTTTTCCGCCAGTGCGGATGACTGCAAACATCTGTCTCTGCTTTCCGATCTCTCAGGCCCGGCGACGCCGGTTTCCGGCTGTCCTCGACCCCAGTCGCTTTTTATGATGGGTCCCGCGCGAACGCGGAACAACGTGCCCCCGGGCCTTCACGGTCCGGTCGCGACGAGCGGTGCGCATACAGGATCCGGCTTTCTTCTGTCAAGCTGTTGCCAACCGGACCGGCCAGACCCTATAAGCCGCCCCGCTGCTGCCTCGGGAGAGGTGCCAGAGTGGTCGATTGGGACGGTCTCGAAAACCGTTGTGGGTGCAAGCTTACCGTGGGTTCGAATCCCACCCTCTCCGCCAGGCGGTAGCGCGACCCCCGTCAGCCCGTGTCAGGTATCTTGTCCCGTCGGCTTTTCGGCCGATTTCGGTCGCTCCGGGATGGCGATGGAGCGGACGCGCTTGCGGGCCAAGAGAGGTTTGCGGCGTGACGATCGCGCAGAGGCTGGATACGGCTGGACAGCCGGACATGCCCGCGAGCGCGATCGCGAGCGGGTGCGCCGACTTCATCCTTGCACCTGGACTGATACCCGGAATGATCCGTGAGATCACATCGGCTGCGGGCAAACGTGTCCACGGTGCCGAAATCGATGAGGACCGCTGCCGAGCACCCTTCGCGCTCGCGGTCCGCTGAGCGTGACAGGCGAGGCAACGGCATGGCGGGTCGGCCAACCGGTCTCATCGCAAAGTCATGAGGCGGGGGGACGTCGCGTGAGGCCCCCCGGATCCTGATGCGGCCGTTCTGGCTTGCTGGTCCGCCGTGGGCTGCGCCGTCACCTGACGCCCTGCGGGCGCTTCGTCGCATTCGCATAGTCGCTTCGCGTTTTCCAGCCGGTTCACCCCGCGCCGTCGCGGCTACAGTCTGGCGGCGAGGGCAAGCGACGCCTCTGACGCGCCTGGATCCGACCAGAGGGGCCTTCATGTCGACCGACAGCCAACTGCAGCACGCCGTCCTGGAAGAACTCGGATGGGAGCCGAGCGTGGTCGCCGCGCATATCGGCGTCAGCGCCAAGGCCGGAATCGTCACCCTGACCGGACACGTTCTGACCTTCGCCCAGAAGCACGCGGCGGAGACGGCGGCCCGGCGGGTGAAGGGCGTGACCGGTGTCGCGGAGGAGATCGACGTGGTGCTGCCGGTCGAGCCGAGACGGACCGACGAGGCGATCGCCGCCGCGGCCCTGTCGCAGCTCGGCTGGGACGTGCTGATCCCGAAAGACGCTCTCCAGGTCGTGGTCGATGACGGCTGGGTCACGCTGATCGGCGCCGTCGAGTGGAACTACCAGAGGGAAGCGGCCGTCACGACCATTCGTCATCTGGCTGGCGTCACCGGTCTCTCCAACGAGGTCACGCTCCGGCCGCATCTCGATGCGGAAAGCATCAGGGACGAGATCATCCACGCCATGCACCGCTCCTGGTTCTTTGATACGAACACGATCGCGGTCAGCACCGACGGCGGCATGGTGACTCTCAGCGGCAGCGTGCATCGCCCGCATGACAGGCAAGTCGCCGCGATGACGGCCTGGTCGGCGCCCGGGGTCACGGCCGTCCGCAACGGGATCGCAGTGAACTGAAGCATCGCCGGCCATGTTGCCGTTCCAGGCGTCGCGGCCGGCACCATCCAGACGACCGGCGATCGCGTCAACTCGATTATGATAGCGGGATGCTCCCGATGCAGCCCGGCGAGCGCCGTCGCCAGGATATGCGTCGTGACAGTCTCCGCCCTGGTGACGCAGACCCGGCCGGCGTTGCTGACGTTGCTGGCGACCACGAGCAAGAACCGCAGATCGTCCCAGTCCGTCACCGCCCGTCTCCATGCGAATTCGCATTTCCGCTCGTCTGGCTTCGATGTTTCGTCATGGCACGATCGGCCTATGGTCAACCAGCCGCTGGCGGAGCGCGCGAGCCGTCACGACAGGATCCGGCATAGGTTTGAAAACGTGAGGGACATCGCATGAAACAGCCCATCAGGGTGGTTGGGCCGAGGCAGGAGACGGCCGGCCCGGAGAGCGCTTCGATGCGCACGTTCCGATGCCGCACCGTCGCCCAGGGCCGGTTCAGCCAGCTCAACTATATCCGTGACCTGCCGGCCCAGCCCGTGGCCGAAGCGGAGCCGACGGCGCTGTCGGGCGAGGCGCTGGCGCCGAACGCATCGGAGGCGCTGCTCGCGGCGTTCGGGTCGTGCCTGGCGGTGGGACTGCATGCCAACGCGATCGTCCGGGGAATACCGATCCGATCGCTGGAACTGGAATTGACCGGAGCGGTCGATACGGCCGCGGCATGGGGAGTCGGGAGGCTCAACCCCGGTGCGGTCGGGTTCGAGACCGTGCATGTCCGCGTCAGACTGGATGCCGACAGCCCGCGATCGGTTCTGGAAGACCTGATCAGGCATACCGTGCTTTGGTCACCGGTCGCCAACACACTGCACAATCCGGTCGAGCTGGATATCGCGCTCGCCTAACAACGGCCACTCCGGCACATCGCGGTTCCACCATACCCGCAGCGGCTGGCCCGAGATTGGACCGGCAGGGTGCGCATTCGAAACCGAATAGCCGATCACCACGGCATGGCCGGCGCTACGCCGTCCAGACAGCTACATTGATCCGCCGGGGATTCCTCGCCTCGAGCAACCAGGCCGCCGATCGTCCGGCCGCAGACGCCGGATCCGCCATGCACCTAGACCCGGTCTTCCTCTCGCGCGTACAATTCGTCTGGGTCATCGCCCTGCATATCCTGCTGCCGGCCTTCACGGTCGGGCTCGCCTCCTTCATCGCTTGTGTCGAAGGAATGAGCTTCTTCACCGGCCGGACGGTCTATGCGCGAATCTCGCAATTCTGGATCCGCATCTTCTCCGTCGCCTTCGGTATGGGTGTGGTGTCGGGTATCGTGATGCCGTTCCAGTTCGGCACCAACTGGAGCCGGTTCTCCGATGCGACCGCGAACGTGATTGCGCCCTTGCTGGCCTACGAGGGTCTCACC
Source organism: uncultured Rhodospirillales bacterium (assembly GCA_903844135.1). Taxonomy (GTDB): domain Bacteria; phylum Pseudomonadota; class Alphaproteobacteria; order Acetobacterales; family Acetobacteraceae; genus Lichenicola. The sequence goes on from CAIMSN010000096.1 coordinate 60,716, forward strand.
GCTTTCTTCCTGGAGGCGACCTTCCTCGGAGTCCTGCTGTTCGGGCGCAGGCTGGTGCCGCGCTGGGTGCATTTCATGGCGGCGGTGGCCGTGGCGCTTGGCACATTGTCGTCCTCGTTCTGGATCCTGGCGGCCAATAGCTGGATGCAGACGCCGGCAGGATACGCCCTGATCGGCGGACGATTCTTTCCGACCAACTGGTGGGCGGTGATCTTCAATCCGTCCTTCCCGTATCGCCTCGCGCATACGGTGACGGCGTTCTACATCTCCACCGGCTTCGTGGTGCTGGGGATCGGCGCATGGATGGTTCGCGCGCGGCGCTTTCCGGAGGAGGGCAGGATCATCATGTCCGCGACCCTTTGGCTGCTCCTGGTGCTGGTGCCGCTGCAGATCGGTCTCGGCGATCTTCATGGTTTGAACACGCTGCGCTATCAGCCCACCAAGCTCGCGGCGCTGGAAGGGCGATACGACAGCGCTGCCCCGGCGCCGCTGACCCTGTTCGGTATCCCCGACGACGCACGTGGCGTCATGCGCGACGAGATCGCCATTCCCCGGCTCGGCAGCCTGCTGCTGACCCACTCCTGGAACGGGCGGATCCGCGGCCTGAACGACTGGCCCGTCGACCGTCGGCCTCCGGTCGGGCCACCTTTCTACGCCTTCCGCATTATGGTCGGTGCCGGTCTGCTGATGCTGGCGCTGGTGGTGGTCGGTAACCTCATGCGCCGGCGGGACGCGTTCGTGACCTCGGAAGCGTTCCTGCGCGCCTGCGAGTGCGCCGGACCGCTCGGGTTCGTCGCCGTGCTGGCCGGCTGGACCACCACAGAGGTCGGACGCCAGCCCTGGACCGTGTTCGGATTGCTCCGAACCTCGGAGTCGGTGACGCCGTCTCTCACCGGACCGGATGTCCTGCTGTCGCTGCTCGGATATGTCGCCGTGTATGCGGTGATCTTTCCCGGAGGCTTCCTGGTGATGCGGCGCATCGTCCGCGCCGGGCCGCAAAGTCAGGCAATCGACGAGCCGGGTCAGGGCAGGCGTGCGATGCTGCCGATCGCGCGCGCTCCGGAGCTGACGCCATGATCTCCGCCCTGCTGCCGGATTTCGTGCCGATCTGGACAGCGATCCTCGCCGTCGGCATTTTCCTGTACGTCGTGCTCGACGGATTCGATCTCGGCGTCGGGATCCTGTTTCGCTTCGCGCCCGACCTCCAGTCGCGCAACCTGCTGATGAACAGCATCGCGCCGGTCTGGGATGGCAACGAGACGTGGTTGATCCTGGGTGGCGTGGGTCTGCTGGTCGCATTTCCGCTGGCTTTCGCGATCATCATCCCGGCGGTGTATTTCCCGATCCTGGTCATGCTTCTGGCGCTGTGCTTCCGCGGGGTCGCGTTCGAGTTCCGCTCTCGCGACGTCGCGCACCGCGGATTCTGGGACCACGGGTTCTTCCTGGGATCGGTGATCGCGACCTTCGTCCAGGGCATCGTGCTCGGCGCCTTCATCCAGGGTTTCAAGGTTGAGGGCAGGGTATTTGCTGGCGGCAGCTTCGACTGCTTCACGCCGTTCTCGCTCATGACCGGGATCGCGCTGGTGTTCGGCTACGGATTGCTCGGTGCCGGCTGGCTGGTGATGAAGACATCCGGCGCGCTTCAGAAAAGCATAAGGGTGCAGGGTGTCTGGTGCCTGTGTGGAGTCTGCGCCTGCATCGCGGCGGTCAGTCTCTGGTCACCATTGCTGGATCTCGATATCGCGCTGCGGTGGCTGAGCTGGCCGAACAGCCTCGTCCTCGCGCCGATCCCGGTTCTCACCCTCTGCGTCGCGCTGCTGACGGGACGTGCGCTGCGGAACGGCTCGGAGGCCGGGCCGTTCGTCGGTGCAATCTTCCTGTTCCTGCTGTCCTACGGCGGAATCGCCGTCAGCCTGTGGCCGATGATCGTTCCGCATCACTATACGGTCTGGGAGGCGGCGTCGTCGCCGAAGACGCAGGCCTTCCTGCTCGTCGGCACCGCCTTCCTGCTTCCGACCGTTCTGCTCTACACGGCGTGGTCGTACTGGGTGTTCCGCGGCAAGGTGAGGGGCGATATCGGCTATCACTAACCAGGGCAAATCCTGACCGGATCAAGCCGTTCGCACCGCCGCCGCCGCGGCGGTCAGGCCGTCTGCTTTTGATCGTCCCGCCTGGCCCAGGGTTTCTGGAAACCCATCAGTGGGTTCAGGCGAACACGCAGTATTCCTCAGCGCGCAGTATGGCGCCGTCGCCGGTCGTCCGCAGATGCCCTGACACACCCAAGGTCGCTACCCCGGACGGGGCCGTGAGCGCGGAATAGGTCGCGGTCGCATGGACCAGCGCCTGCCGGCGCCACACCGGCCGCCTGCTGCGATGCAGAATAATGAATATTGTCAGCCATTGTTGACAAATGTCATAACCCGTCGGTAGCCTGCTTTCTCAGGGACGTCCCCTCCTGGTCCAGCGATGCGGAGACCCATGAAAACGCTCTGGTCGGATCAGGATGCATCGGTGTCCGCGCTGCAGCAGTTGCAGGCCACGCTTGGCCAGCCGGTCGCGCCCGACGCGAATCACGACGTCCCTGCTTTCGCACCGCTCGCTCGAACGCCCGCGAAACCCTCGCACGAGGAGGCGGCGATCTTGCGCTAGAGGATTTTATCGTCCGGCGCCGCGAGGCCGACGGGAATCACGGATAGACCTGCGCCAGGCAGGCAACCAGGGGGGATTCGATGCAGAGGAACACGACAGCAGATGTGCGCGACGCTGGGCGAACGGCGCGGGGATACGCGGCGCTGACACGGCGCAGCTTGCTGGGTGGCGCCGGTGCGGCGTCTGTCCTTGGCGCCTCGCGCCTCGCCCGCGCGGCCGATCATCCGCTGAAGGGCCAGTCCATCCATATGGCCATCCTCGGCATCGCCGGCTGGACGCCCTCGAAGCTCGGCGTCGACCTCGCCCCGGATTTCAAGCGCTTCGCCAAGGCGACCTACGGTTACGATGTGGATTTCTCCTACACCGAGGCCCCGTTCAGTCAGCTCTTCCAGAAGGCGGCAACGTCGCTCGCCACGCGCAGCGCCGAGTACAACATCATTATCTCCGACAGCCAGTGGCTCGGTGCACTGGCGCAACCGAAATGGATCCTTCCGCTCGACAAATATATCGCGCAGCGGCCGGGCCTGAACGTCGAATGGTTCTCGCCTGTCGTAAGGTCAGCCTACCAGGCCTATCCCGACGGCTCGCCGCAGCGCTGGGGGCTGCCGCAGGAAGGCGACTGCATGGGGCTCTATATCCGCAAGGACCTGCTCGAAGCTCCCGGCGAGGCAGAGTCGTTCCAGAAGCGCTTCGGAAGCAAGCTGCCGGTCACGTGGGAAGATTTCGAAGCCCTCACCTTCCCCGATTTCCTGAAGCTGATTGCCTTCTTCAATCGGCCGGACAAGGGTTTCAACGGGTTCGGAGCGCAGTACTCCCGCGAGTACGACTTCATCAGCGACCCGGTCATGACGCTGATGCGCAGCATGGGAGGCGACGTCTGGGATGCCAGGACCGGTCAGGTCGAGGGTATCCTGAATACCGACGGCAACGCCCAGGCGCTCCGCCAGTACAAGGACCTGCTTCGCTTCGAACCCGGCAGTGCCATCAGCTACGGCGTCGCCGAGCTCATCGATGCCTTCACCCAGGGCAAGATTTTCTCGGCACTGCAATGGTGCGCGGTCGGCCCGGCGATGATCACCGATGCCTTGCGGGACAAGGTCATCGTCGTGCCGCCGCCGTGTTTCCCGACCAGCTCGGGCAAACCTGTCCGGAACTACATCATCGGTGGCCAGCCCTGGGTCATCAACGCCTTCAACGATGCCGCGCATCGCGAGGTGGCGCTCGATTTCATGGAATGGTGGTACACGCCGGAAACGTCGCTCGCCTTCGCGCGACATGGTGGCAACCCATGCGACAAGGCGACGCTGACGCGTGCGGATTTCGATTCGATCCAGCCCTGGTTCAGGACTTACAAGTTCATGCTGAACAACAGCAGCGACTTCTGGCACGATCCGGCGTATGCGGATCTGCTTTCGGTCCAACAGGAAGGATTCACCGCCTACGCCACCGGCCAAGCGAGCGATCCGAAGCACACGCTGGACTATATCGCCTGCCGCCAGCAGAAGGTCCTGTTCGATAGCGGAACGGCGGCCAAGGCGCCGAGCGCGGCCTGCTCCGGTATCCGTCTCTGAGATGGAGACGGCCACGGCAACCCGTGCGCCGCCCTCCTGGGCGACGCGTTTGGCCGCCTTGCTGCAACGACGCTCCGTCCTGCCGACATTGCTGCTGATCCCGGTCCTGGTGTTCTTCATCATCTGGAACACGATGCCGACGCTCTGGCTGCTGGGCTTGTCTTTCTACCGCTTCTCCCTGACGAGCGGGCGACCGCCGCGCTTTACCGGGTTCGGCAACTTTCAATCGATCCTGCAGGACAGCGAAGTATGGCTTGCGCTGAGCCGGACCTTCCTGTTCGTCTTCAGCGCGGTCGGGATCGAGACAGTACTCGGCCTGTTGCTCGGGCTGTTGTTCTGGGGCAGCCAGCGCCTACCCGGTCGCCGGGTCGCGCTGACCATGCTGTTCACCCCCATGGTACTGACGCCGGTGGCGGCTGGAACCTTCTGGCGACTGATCTACGACCCGACATTCGGCGTCCTGAACGCGGCGCTTCGTGGCATCGGGCTGCCATCGGTGAATTTTCTCGGCAACGCACGCACCGCGTTCGGCGCCGTGCTCGCCGTCGATGTGTGGATGTGGACGCCGTTCATGGTGCTGATGACGCTCGCGGCACTCGCGTCAGTACCCAAGGCCGAACTGGAGGCGGCCGAAATCGATCGGCTCTCCTGGCTGCAGCGGCTGCGTCTGGTGATCCTGCACCACGGCAAGTTCATCCTCCTGCTGGGGATCCTGCTGCGCACCATCGATGCGTTCAAGACGATGGACCTGATCTACGACATGACCTTCGGAGGTCCCGGTTCCACCACCGAGCTGGTGGCGATCATGCTCTACCGGCGTGCCTTCGAGGTGTTCGCCATGGGCTGGTCGTCGGCGCTCGCTGTCATTCTCCTGCTGATCTCGATCGCCTTCACGGCGACCTTCATCTTCGTCCTGCACGCGCGAGAGCGCCGCAGCCAGGACGTGCCGACATGAGGGCTTTGCGTACTCACCTGTATCACGCTCTGCTCTGGGCGGTCGCGCTGCTGTTCTTCGCACCGGTCGCCTGGATCGTGCTCTCTTCGTTCAAGACGGCCGACCAGATCCTCGCCGTGCCGCCGACTCTCTTCTTCCGACCCACCCTCGCCAACTACGTCCGGGTCCTGTCGAACCCGAACATCGTCTCCGGTTTCGGCAACAGCCTCATCCTATCGTGTTCATCTGTCCTGATCGCGGTCGCGGTCTCGTTCCTCGCGGCGTTCTCCTTCTCCCGGTTCAAGCCGCGCGGAACCGCGTTTCTCATGTTCCTGCTGCTGTCGATCCGTATGCTGCCGGGCTCGGCCGCGATCCTGCCGGTTTATCTGATGTATGTCGGGCTGGGTTGGAAGGACACGTATTTCGGTGTGATCCTGTTCTACGCGATGTTTTCCGTGCCGTTCTCGGTCTGGATCCTCAAGGGATTCATCGACGGCGTGTCGCCCCGCTTCGACGAGACAGGCCTGGTCAACGGTGCCGGCTGGTTCCGGATCATGACGCGTCTGATATTTCCGCAGGTGATGCCGGGTGTGATCGCGGCGCTGATTTTCAACTTCATCTTCGTGTGGAACGAATTCCTCTTCAACTACATCATCGGTGGGCCGCGCACCGCGAATATTCCGACGGCGCTTGCCACCGGCCTGTATTCCGGTGGCGGTGTCGACTGGACCTTCGTGTCCGTGACGACGACGCTCTATATCGTTCCCCCTATCCTCGTGGTCTTCCTCTTCCAGCGCTATCTTCTGGTCGGAATGACCTTCGGCACCGTGCGCGGCGAGGTCTGACGCCGTGACCGGTCCAGGCTCGCCGGCGCCGATCGTTCCGAGGGTCGAAGCAGCTTTGCTGTCGGTCATGGGGCTCGGCATCCTGCTGGTGCTGCAATGGTGGAGCTTTCCCCTCTACCAGATCGGCCTGGTGGTGCTGGTGCTGGCCACTCTGCTCAACATCGCCGTCGGCAACCTGCCGCGGGACGCCTCGGCGAGACGTTCCCTGGTGTTGATTGCGGGGATTCTGCTCCTCGTGGCGGCGGTCTTCGGGATCGGCATCGTTCTCGTGCCCGTCCTGGCGGAACTTGGACAGAGCGCGTCATGAGTCGCATCGCCATCGAGGGAATCGCCAAGTCGTTCGGCCGACACCGCGTTCTGGACGGCGTGACACTGGACATTCCGTCCGGGAGCCTGACGGTGCTGTGCGGGCCGCCGCAGGCCGGGAAATCGGTGCTGCTGCGACTGTTGGTCGGCCTGGAGACGCTCGACGCTGGACGAATCACGATCGACGGGCAGGATCTTGCCGCGCTGACCCCCGCGCAAAGGTCGATCGGCTACGTACCGCAATCGTTTGCCCTGCTGCCGCAGATGTCCGTGTTCGACAACATCGCCTATCCGCTTCGGATGCAGAAAAGTCCAAACGACGAGATCCGCCGGCGCGTGGGCGAGGCCGCCGCGGTGTTGCGTATCGGCGGGCTGCTGGAAAAACGTCCAGACCAGCTCAGCGGCGGCGAGAAACAGCGCGTCGCGATCGCGCGCGGCATGCTCAAGCAGGCAACCGTCTTCGTGCTGGACGATCCGCTGGTCGGGCTCGATTTCAAGTTGCGCGAGGCGCTCATGGACGATCTCAAGGACATGCGCGTCGCGCTCGGCGCCACTTTCGTCTATGCGACGTCCGACTCGCTCGAGGCGTTGGCGATGGCGGACCGTCTCGCGGTGCTCGACGCCGGTCGGCTGATTGCCGACGACGGTCCGGACCAGGTGTATCACGCGCCACCTCATCTCCGTGCCGCGGAACTCATCGGTTTCCCACGCTGCAATCTGGTCGCAGGCCGCGCCGGTGGCGGGCGTTGCGCGACCGCGCTCGGGATGGTGCGGCTGGAGGGCGAGGGCGAGGTGGTGCTCGCGATTCGGCCCGAGCAGATCCGGTTCACCGATGTCCAATCCGGCGGCTTGCATGGCGTCGGACATGTCGCCCTGATCGAAAATCTCGGCGCCGACAGCGTCGTGCATCTGGACGTCCATGAGATAAGGCTGGTCGCGATCCCGACGACGGAAAGCGTCGCCGGTCTCGATGTCGGCGACGAGGTTGCGTTCGCCATCGATCCGGCGTCGCTCTCCGTTTTCGGCGCCGCATCCGGTGTTCGGCTCATGCAGGGTGCCAGTTCATGAGCGGAATCGTCCTGCAGGGGATACGCCGCTCGTTCGGGAATACGCATGCGGTGAAGGAAACCGACTTCACTTTCCCGGATGGGAGCGTCACGTGTCTGCTGGGTCCGTCCGGCTGCGGCAAGACGACTCTGATGCGTATGATCGCCGGACTGGAGAGGCCGTCGGCCGGGCGGATCCTGTTCGACGGCTGCGATGTCACGGCATGGCCGGCGCGGCGGAGGGACGTCGCGATGGTGTTCCAGTATCCGGTCATGTACCGGACTCTCACCGTCGAGCAGAACATCGCCCTGGCGCTCGACAATGCGCGCGTCCCGCGCACCGAGCGACGGACGCGTATCGAGGCGGTGATTGACGTGATGCAGCTTGGCGATTGCAGGAGACTTGGCATCGATGCACTCGATATCGGCACTCGGCAACGGGTCGCCGTCGCGCGCGCTATTGCCCGCGACTGCGCGGTGATCCTGTTCGACGAGCCGACCACCAACATCGAGATGCATGCGAAGCTCCAGTTAATCCGGGCCTTCAAGCAATACCGGTCGAGGCTGAGGGAAACCATCACGCCACAGACCGTGATCTATGTGACGCACGACCAGACGGAGGCAATGACCTTGGCCGACCGCATCGCCCTGATGCGCGATGGAGCGATCGCGCAATGCGCCGATCCGCGAACGCTCTACGACCGGCCCGACAGCGAGTTCGGAGGTTGGTTCATAGGAAATCCTGGGATGAACTTCCTGGCCGGGCGCGCGGACGCTCCCGGCCGGGTCGCGTTCGATTGTCTCCCGGTCTCGCTTGCTGCGCCAGGCGGGGAAATCGACGGGCTACGACTTGGCGTCCGTCCCGAGCGGGTGATCGTCGGCCCGGCAGGGTGTGGCGGCGTGCCGGGCCGTGTTCTCCGGCGCACCCTGACGGTTGGTGGCCAGGCCCTGCTGCTGCTGGAGGTCGGCCAATCGACCATGCGGGCGCGCATGTCGGCCGGCACGATATTCGACCCGGGCGAGGCCGTCTCCGTACATTGCTCCCCGGATCATATCGTCCTGTTTCGCAACGGCAGCCGCCTGTCGATGTCGTCCGAGACGATCGAGGCCGCCTAACGACACCATCACCGAGGGACGAACAATTCCGCGGCGACCGAAAGGAGTCACGCTTGAAGACCTTGAAAGGCCCGGCGGTATTTCTGGCGCAGTTCGCACGGGACGTCGCTCCGTTCGACTCGCTGGGGGCAATCGCCCGCTGGGCGCGCAGCGCGGGATTCGAGGGCGTGCAGATTCCGACCTGGGACAAGCGCCTGTTCGACCTGGGGTTGGCAGCCGGGAGCGATAGCTACTGCGACGACGTGCGCGGCGTCCTCGCCGATGCTGGTCTGGTGCTGACCGAACTCTCGACGCACCTGCAGGGTCAGCTTGTCGCGGCGCATCCGGCTTATGACGATGTGCTGGACGGGTTCGCTCCGGTCGAGGTCCGGGGGCATCCCGAGGCGCGCCGGGGTTGGGCGGTCGAGCAGCTACGTCTTGGCGCACGCGCCTCGCGAAGACTTGATCTCGATGCGCACGCGACATTCTCGGGATCGTTGCTCTGGCCGTTCCTCTACCCGTTCCCGCAGCGTCCGGCCGGGCTGGTCGAGGAAGGCTTCGCAGAACTTGCTCGGCGCTGGAGGCCGATCCTAGATGCCTTCGACGAGGCGGGATGCGATCTCTGCTTTGAGCTGCATCCCGGCGAGGACCTGCACGACGGTGTCACGTTCGAGAGGTTTTTGGATCGGGTGGGTCAGCATCCACGCTGCGCCATCCTCTACGATCCGAGCCACCTCGTGCTTCAGGCGATGGACTATCTCGGTTTTCTGGACCTGTATCACGAGCGCATCCGAATGTTCCATGTCAAGGACGCCGAGTTCCGACCCGACCGACGGCAGGGCGTCTATGGCGGGTATCAGCCCTGGGTCGATCGCGTCGGCCGGTTTCGCTCGCTCGGCGACGGACAGATCGACTTCAGGACCGTATTTTCCAAGCTGGCGCAGTATGATTTCGGCGGCTGGGCAGTTCTCGAATGGGAATGCGCCTTGAAGGATTCGGAGGTCGGCGCGCGGGAGGGTGCCGATTTCATCCGCAGGCACATCATCCCGGTGACGCAGCACGCCTTCGACGATTTCGCCGCCGCGACGATCGATGCCACCATCAATCGGCGTCTGCTCGGGCTGGACAAGACCGGGCGGTGAGTTCGCCGTTCTGATCGGCACGGCGGGTCCATGGTCCGCCGCGCTCCTGCACGCGGATGTACGATCCCGTCTCGTCCGCGGTCGCCTGCACGCCCATCCAGCCCAGCGCCACCGCATCCTTGCCGTCCTTGCAGAGCTCGCAGTTCGCCTGGGCGGCCGCCTCCACCAGCCTGGCGACGCCGCCGGCGACCTTGGTCGGCGTGTTGACGCCCTCGCCCATGCAGAAATTGTAGTCGGCAGACTGCGCCGCGAAGGCCATGCCGCCGCCGCTCTGCCCGGCGGCGACGATCTCGACCGGTGCGCTCGGCAGCGGGCTCAGCCGGCCATCGTCCATCTTGAAATACGCGCCATCGAGCGCGCAGGCGCCGGTCTCGGTCAGGTCGCGGATCACCTGCACGTATTTCGCGCAATACTGGGAGCGGCGGGCTGTATTCGGCCTGCCGCCAGCCGGAGACGATGGTGATGCCGAAGCGTCCCGGCGCGACGCTGTCGATGGTCGACGCCATGCGCGCGGCGATCGCCGGCGGCAAGGGTCAGCACCGCGGCGGACACGAACAGCGTGGTCCGCGTCGTCACCGCGGCCAGTGCCGTCATCAGGGTGATGCTCTCCAGGCAATGGTCCCGGAACTCGCTCTCGCCGCCGAAGCCGCGAGAATGCAAGACGCATGCTATCGGGGTCGGCGCTCCATCCGCGCGTAGGTCTGTCCCTGCAGCCAGCCATAGGCGGTCAGCAGGACAACGACGCTGATGCTGTTCAGGGTGAAGATCGACTCCACGTCCGCGCCCTCGAAATGCGCTAGCGACGGCAGCAGGTTCATCCTGAGCCCATACCAGACGGCGATCGGCAGCAGCCCGAGCGTCACCATCCAGACCCGCTCCTGGCGCCGGAACGAGATCGCCGCCAGGGCGGCGCAGGGCAGCAGGAACAACTGGGTGCCGTTGTTGGTGCCCAGCACCCAGCAGGTCAGGATGGTGTTGGCGATGCCGGCCAGCACCACGCCCACCCGCCCGGCCAGCGGATGCGACCGGGTCAGCAGCGGCATCAGACAGAACACCGGCGACAGGGTCATGGTCAGGAGCGAGACCGGCAGCGTCTTGGTCCCCGCCGACCAGAGCAGGTAGAGCGGCCAGAACGGCAGGTGCGTGCCGACCAGCAGCGCGACGTCGTTGCTCGCCTCGGCCAGCGGGTCGTCGTGGCGGACGTAGCGCCGGAGCCGGTCCAGCGCGCGGTTCCAGTATCGGGACCAGGGCCGGGCCCGGCTGCGCTCCTGGCCGTCCTCGACTCGGGTCGCTGGTTCCGATGGATGGCTGGACACTCTGGAACCCTCCTGGCGTGATCGTCCGGTCGCGGTCGCCGCGGCAGCAGACGCGAAACCGCACCGCCTGACCAGGGTCCCAAGCCGCCGGACCCGGCCCTTGGCAGTCCCCGGCCAGGAGCCTAGCGTTCTTTTCAAGACAGGAACTCCAAGAGGCATCACCATGGCGGAACTCGCCGATCTGGGCGTCATCGGACTCGCGGTGATGGGCGCCAACCTGGCCAGGAACGCCGCCCGCAAGGGATTGCGGGTCGCCCTCTACAACCGCACCGACGAGAAGACCGACCGCCTGGTCGCCGAACATGGCGGCGAGGGCGAGTTCGTCCCGTCCCACGACATGGCGGCGTTCGTCGCCTCCCTGTCCAGGCCGCGCGCGATCATCGTCATGGTCAAGGCGGGCCAGCCGGTCGACGACATGATCGCCCAGCTCGAGCCGCATCTCGACGAGGGCGACATCGTCATCGATGCCGGCAATTCCCTGTTCACCGACACGCGCCGCCGCGAGCGCGCCCTGGCCGAACGCAAGCTGCTGTTCGTCGGCATGGGCGTGTCCGGCGGCGAGGAGGGCGCGCTGGAGGGCCCGTCGATCATGCCGGGCGGCGCGCGCGCCGCCTGGGACAGGATCGCGCCGATGGTGACGAAGATGGCCATCTCCGTCGACGGCACCCCCTGCTGCGCCTACATGGGCCCGGACGGCGCCGGCCATTACGTCAAGATGGTGCATAACGGCATCGAATATGCCGACATGCAGCTGATCGCCGAAGCCTACGACCTGATGCGCGCGGTGTACGGCATGGAGGCCGGGCAGATCGCCGAGATCTTCGCCGGCTGGAAGAGCGGCGATCTCGATTCCTACCTGATCGAGATCACCGCCACCGTGCTGGCCAAGCAGGATCCGGCCAGCGGCGGCGCGCTGGTCGACATGATCCGCGACGAGGCCGAACAGAAGGGCACCGGACGCTGGACCGCGCAGTCGGCGCTGGAGCTCGGCGTTCCGATCACCGCCATCACCGAGGCGGTGTTCGCGCGCGCGCTGTCGGGCCGCCCGCGTCAGCGCCAGGCGGCGTCGGCGATGTTCCCGAGTGCCGCGGCCCCCTCCAGGCGTCCGGAGATCGCCGAGATCGACAAGATCCGCGATGCCCTCTACGCCTCCAAGATCGTCGCCTACGCGCAGGGCTTCGAGCAGTTGATGGTCGCGTCCGAACAGTATGGCTGGGCGCTCGATCCCGGCCTGATCGCCACCATCTGGCGCGGCGGCTGCATCATCCGCGCCGCGTTCCTGGACCGGATTCGCGAGGGATACGAGACGCATCGCGACGCGCCCAGCCTGCTGCTGCAGACGTATTTCAAGGATGCGCTGGTCAAGGCGGAACCGGCATGGCGGGACGTCGTCGTCCTGGCCGTGCAGAGCGGGATCGCGGTTCCGGCGTTCGCCTCCTCGCTGGCCTATTTCGATGGGCTGCGTCGCGCCAGCGGCCCGGCCAACCTGCTCCAGGGATTGCGCGACTATTTCGGCGCGCACAGCTATCGCCGCCGCGACCGGCCGGGGTCTTTCCACACACGCTGGTCGCAGGACGGCTCGGAGATCGAGGTCTGACCGATCGATCGGCTACAGGACGAAGAATCCGATGCTCGCGGCCAGCATCAGGCCGGTCGTCAGCCAGCCCGCCGTCAGCATCGGTCCGGAGATCCTCAGCCGCCCCATGATGCGTGGACTGCCGGCGATCAGCATAAGCGCCGCCAATACCGGTGCGGCCAGCACGCCATTGACGACCGCGCTCCAATACAGCGCCCGCACCGGATCCAAGGCGGTGAAATTCAGCGCCACGCCGGCCATGGTGGCGACGGCGATGGTCGCATAGAACGATTTCGCCTGCATCAGCCGCCGGTCCAGACCTTCGCGCCAGCGCAGAGTCTCCGACAGCGCGTAGGCCGACGAGCCGGCCAGCACCGGCACCGCGAGCAGGCCGGTGCCGATGATCCCTGCCGCGAACAGCACGAAGGTGAACGGGCCGGCGATCGGCCGCAGCGCCTCCGCGGCCTGGGACGAGGTCGCGATGGTGGTGAGCCCAGACGCGTGCAGCGTGGCCGCCGTCGCATAGATGATGCAGATCGCGATCAGGTTCGAGACCACCATGCCGAGCACGGTATCGGTACGGATCCTGGCGAACTCCGCCTCCGCTCCGGCCGGCGCCACGCGCAACGGCGGCAGCGCCCGGCGCTTGCGGTCTTCGACCTCGAGCGCGGATTGCCAGAAGAGCAGATACGGGCTGATGGTGGTGCCGAGCACCGCGACCAGCGCCATCGCCGCCGCGTGGCCGGACGCGAGACGCGGCACCAGCGTCGCCAGCAGGGCGCGGCTCCACGGCACATGCACCGCGAACACGACCGCGACATAGCTGAACAGCGACAGGGTCAGCCATTTCAGCACGCCGGCATACACCGCATAGCTGAGGAAGATCTCGGCCACGACGCACAGGATCCCGAATCCGATCGTGTAGAGCCGGTCGCTGCCGCCGAGCAGCAGGCGCGCCGCGGCGCCCATCGCGCCGAGATCGGCGCCGAGATTGATCACGTTGGCGACCAGCAGCAGCAGCACGACGGTGCGTACGATCCAGGGGTTGTAGTGCCGGCGGAGGTTCTCGGCGATTCCCCGTCCGGTGACGCAGCCGATCCGTCCGCTGACCTCCTGGACGACGATCATGAACGGCAGGCTGAACAGCATCGTCCAGGCCAGGCCGTAGCCGAACTGCGCGCCGACCTGGCTGTAGGTGGCGATGCCGCTCGGATCGTCGTCGGCGGCGCCGGTGATCAGGCCGGGGCCGAGGCGCCGCACCAGACTCGAGGGCGGGGCCCGCTCCGGGTCCGTCCGTCAGTCCTCCAGCTCGGCCATGGCGGCGTCCGTACCTGTTTCGGCCACCATCGCCTCGGTGGTGATCATCAGTCCGGCCACCGAGGCGGCGTTCTGCAGCGCCACCCTGACCACCTTGGTCGGATCGAGGATGCCGGCCGCGATCATGTCGGTGTAGGCGCCGGTCTGCGCATCGAAGCCGAAATCGTAGCCGGCCTCGTCCAGCACCTTGCCGGCGACGACGGCGCCGTCCTCTCCCGCGTTTTCGGCGATCCGGCGCAGCGGCGCCAGGGCGGCGCGACGGACGATCTCGATCCCGACCTTCTGGTCCGGATTCAGCGCCGACAACCCGGACAGAACCAGACTGGCGCGGGCCAGCGCGACGCCGCCGCCGGGCACGATGCCCTCCTCGACAGCGGCGCGGGTCGCATGCAGCGCATCGTCGACGCGATCCTTGCGCTCCTTCACGTCGCTCTCGCTGCTGCCGCCAACCCGGATGATCGCCACGCCGCCGGAGAGTTTCGCCAGGCGCTCCTGCAGCTTCTCGCGGTCGTAGTCGGACGTGACCTCCTCGAGCTGGGCCTGGATCTGCGCGCATCTCGCCCGGATCGCGTCGTGTGCTCCACCGCCGTCGACGATCGTGGTCTCGTCCTTCTCGATCATCACCCGCTTCGCCTGGCCGAGCATGGCGAGCGTGACGGATTCCAGCTTGATCCCCAGCTCCTCGGTGATCACCTGCGCCCCGGTCAGCGTCGCCAGGTCGTCGAGCATCGCCCGGCGCCGGTCGCCGAACCCCGGCGCCTTCACCGCGGCGACCTTCAGACCGCCGCGCAGCGTGTTGACGACCAGCGTCGCCAGCACCTCGCCCTCGATATCCTCGGCGATGATCAGCAGCGGGCGCGCGGAGTGCACCACCGCTTCCAGCACCGGCAGCAGGGCGTGCAGCCCGGCCAGCTTCTTCTCGTGGATCAGGATGTACGGATCGTCGAGTTCGACGATCATCCTCTCGACGTTGGTGACGAAGTAGGGGCTGAGATAGCCGCGGTCGAACTGCATGCCCTCGACCACGTCAAGCGCGGTCTCCATCCCCTTGGCCTCCTCGACGGTGATCACGCCTTCCTTGCCGACCTTGCGCATCGCCTCTGCGATCATCGCGCCGATCGCCGCGTCGCCGTTGGCGGAGACGGCGCCGACCTGGGCGGTCTCCGCCTCGGTGGCGATCGGCCGCGACCGTCGCGCGAGTTCCGTCACCAGCGCCGCGACCGCCTTGTCGATCCCGCGCTTCAGCTCCATCGGCGCCATTCCAGCCGCCACCGCCTTGCCGCCTTCGCGGACGATCGCCTGCGCCAGCACGATCGCCGAGGTCGTGCCGTCGCCGGCATCCTGATTGGTCTTGGCCGCGACCTCGCGCACCATCTGCGCGCCCATGTTCTCGAAGCGGTCGGACAGTTCGATTTCCCTGGCGACGGTGACCCCGTCCTTGGTGATGCGGGGCGCGCCGTAGCTTCTGTCGATCAGCACGGTGCGGCCTTTCGGACCGAGCGTCACCCTGACCGCGTCGGCCAGCCTGTCGACGCCGCGCAGCATGCGACGGCGCGCCTCGTCGCCGAAGCGAACCACTCTGGCTGCCATGATGTGTCTCCTGTTGGGCGTGCGAAGCCACAGCGGCCTGGAGGGCGTTGCGTTCCGGCGAACCGCTTGTCCAGGAATGCTTAGCCTCTATGCGAACACGGATCGGCCCGACCGCGCCGCCGTCGCGTTGGGTGATTGCGGAAACGGGAGTTCGGCGTGCAACGACATGACGTGTTTGCCCTGACCAACTCGGCGCTCAACGGCTTCCTGTTCGCCGACGTCACCAGCGAACTGAACGGGACCACGCTGACCATGCTCTCGATCCTGTCCAGATCCGGGAAGGATCCCTGGGCGGAAGCGGGGTCCTGGGCGCGGCTGCCGAAAGCGGCCGCCCGGCGCTGCGTGGCCGACAGCATCGCCGACATGCGGATCGACGGTCTGACCCGGGGCGATATCCAGCAGATAACCGCGCGGCTGGTGACGCTGCTTCCAAGCGGGGCGGTGTCGCCGGAGCTGGCGCAGCCTCTGCCGCCGCTCCATGCGATGCGACCATGGCTGATGGGCGTCTGTCTTGCCGCCGTGATCGCGGCTCTGGTCCTCCTGTCGACGAACGGTTCGCGGATCGACGGCATCTTCGGCTCCGGGCCATCAGCCACGGTGGCGGCCTCTGCGCAGGTCAAGCCGCGATGATGGACCGAACCGAGGCGGCGGATCGCGCCCTCGCGCATGCGGTCGAGGCCGAGCTTCTCTGGGAGCCCCGCTTGTCGTCCACCGGCCTGGTCGTCGTCGCCCATGACGGCGCCGTGACCCTGCAGGGGACAGTGGAGAGCCTCGCCGAACGCCATGCCGCGCTGACGGCCGCCTGGCGCATTCGTGGCGTCCGGGCTCTGAACGACACCATCAGGATCGAGATCCACCGCCACCATAAGCGCAGCGACGACGAGATCGCCGCGCTGGCGGCGCATCGCTTCGCCGGCAACCTGCAGATCCCGCAGAACGCGATCAGGATCGCGGTCAGGAACGGCTGGATCACGCTGACCGGGCAGGTGGGGAAGGGCTTCCAGAGCCAGGCGGCGGAGCACGATCTGCAAGGCCTGCCCGGGATCGTCGGCATCAGGAACGAGATCGTCATCAAGACCAAGCTGCCGCTGTCCGACCTGGGCGACAGCATCGGCGCCGCGATCGCCCGGTCGCGGCTGTACGATCCTGACGCGATCCAGGTCAGCGCGCAGGGCAGCGTGGTGGTTCTCAAGGGCAGGGCCGCCTCGCCGCACGATCGCCAGATCGCGCTCGATACCGCCTGGGCCATACCCGGGATCACCGGGATCGAGGACGACATCGTGCTCGGCTGAAACGGCCCCCGCTCCGGCAGCACGCCGCTATTTGACGACGCTCGTTGTCAGACCTTAGCCTGTCTCGACGGGCCAAGCGGAGATGCCGACAGAGCATCGCAGTCGTTCGGCCCGTGGCGACCGGGGGTCGGGGAGCATGGGCGTCTATCGGGTCATCATCATTGGCAGCGGCTTCGGCGGCCAATGCGCCGCGGTCAATCTGCGGCGCATCGGCATCGAGGATTTCCTGATCCTCGAACGGCGCGACTTCATGGGCGGCACCTGGTGCCAGAATTCCTATCCTGGCGCCGCCGTCGACGTGCAGTCGCCGCTCTATTCGCTGTCGTTCGAGCCGTACGACTGGAGCCGGATGTTCGCCGAACAGGCCGAGCTCGAGCACTATACCGGTCACGTTATCGACAAGCACCGGCTGCGCGACCGGACCAGGATCGGGACCGACGTTACCAGACTGGAATGGAACGAGGCGGAGGGGCTGTGGGACGTCCATGCGCGGGACCGGTCCGGCGACGCGATCAGGCTCCAGGCGTCGAGCATCGTCAATGCGACCGGGCCGCTGAGCACGCCGGTGATTCCGGATTTTCCCGGCCGGGACGATTTCAAGGGCCGCAGCTTCCATACCAACAGTTGGGACCATGGTTACGATCTGAACGGCAAGCGCGTCGCCGTCATCGGCTCCGGCGCGTCGGCGGCGCAGATCATCCCGGCGATCGCGCCGCGTTGCGGTGCCCTGCACGTGTTCCAGAGGACGCCGCATTGGGTGCTGCCGCGACCGGACCGGACCTTCACCCCATGGCAACGCAGGCTGCTCCGCAACAAGGCGGTCTATCGGGGTCTCCGCGCAGCGATCTATCTGGGCCTGGAAACCCGCGTGATCGGCTTCAAATACTCCCGGACCATGCTGAAGCTCGTCGCGCAGCGCAAAGCCCTCAAGCATATCCGCGCGCAGATCCGAGATCCCGCGCTGCGACGGGCGGTGACGCCGGACTTCACCATCGGCTGCAAACGGGTGATCCTGTCGAACACGCTCTATCCGGCCTATTGCCGCGACAACGTCACCCTGCACCCGCGCGACCAGGGCATCGCCGCGATCACCGAGACCGGCATCACCACGATCTCCGGCCAGCGCATCGATCTCGACCTAGTCGTGTATTCCACCGGATACGACGCCACCGACGGGGTGATTTCCTATCCTGTGATCGGCAGGCGGGGACGGCGTCTGGCCGATGTCTGGCAGCCTTATCCGCGCGCCTATCTCGGCACCGCGATTCCGGGCTTTCCCAACTTCTTCGTCGTGACCGGACCGAATACCGGGATCGGCCATACCTCGGCGATCTTCGTGATCGAGGCGCAGATGTCGTATATCATGCGGGCTCTGGAAACGCTGCGCGACCGCCGCGTCGGCACCATCGAACCGACCGTCCGCGCCGAGGCCGACTACACCGCGATGATCCATTCCGAGATGGAACGAACCGTGTGGAAGAGTGGCGGCTGCCAGAGCTGGTACAAGAGCGCGGATGGTCACGTGGTCGCCATGTTCCCTGGCTTCAGCTTCACCTTTCGTCGGCTTGCCCGCGATTTCAAGCAGCGGGACCATGTGCTCGGCTGAAACGAGATCGGTTTCCTCAACCATAAACTCAAGGGAAAGAGCCCGTCATGGCCCAAATTCGTGCGCGCCTGCTGGTCGGCATCCTCAAGCTGGTCGTCAAGCGGCAGATGATGGGCACCCCGGACGTGCGTCGTATCCGCAAGGCGTTCGACGTGGCGCTGTTCGGCGCGCCGCACGGCATCTCCGTCACCCCGGCCCTGGTCGGCGGCGTGCGGGGAGAGTGGCTGCAGGGCAGAACTCCCGGTCCGGTCACGCTGCTCTACGTGCATGGCGGCGCGTTCGTCGCCTGTTCGCCGCGCACGCATCGCGCCGCGACCGGCGGCCTCGCCAAGCGCGGCTTCAGGGTGTTCGCGGTGGATTACCGGCTGGCGCCGGAACATCGCTTCCCGGCCGGACTCGATGACGTCGCGGCGGCGTATCGCGGCCTGATCGAGACCGGCGTGTCGCCGGGCCAACTGGTGCTGGCCGGCGAATCGGCGGGCGGCAACCTCGTCCTGTCGCTGCTGCACAGGCTGCGCGAGGCCGGCCTGCCTCTTCCGGCGGCGGTCGCCGCCTGGTCGCCGGTCACCGACCTGACTGGCCAGAGCCGATCGTTCGAGACCAATGCCGAGAAGGACGCGATGCTGGACGGTCGCCGGATCGGGCACGTGTCGGATCTGTACCTGCCGTCCGGCACCGATGTCAGGACGCCGCAGATCTCGCCGGTGTTCGGCGATTATGCCGGCATGCCGCCGATCCTGGTGCATGTCGGCGCCGACGAGGTGCTGCGCGACGACGGCATCCGCGTCG
Organism: uncultured Rhodospirillales bacterium; assembly: GCA_903844135.1. Classification (GTDB taxonomy): domain Bacteria; phylum Pseudomonadota; class Alphaproteobacteria; order Acetobacterales; family Acetobacteraceae; genus Lichenicola. The sequence goes on from CAIMSN010000096.1 coordinate 79,790, forward strand.
CCGAGAAGGCCCGGCAGGACGGGGCGGAAACGGTGCTCAAGGTCTGGCCGGTGGTGCCGCACGCCTGGCAACTGTTCCCGATCCTCCCCGAGGCGGGCCGTTCGATCGACGAGACCGCTTCCTTCCTGCTGCGACATGCCGCTGGCGGGTGAAAGCATGTGTGCTAGCGTCGGCCCATGGCTGGACGGTTGTTGCGCACGCGGCGGTTCCTGCCGCTGTTCCTGGTCCAGGCCACCGGCGGTCTGAACGACAACCTCTTCAAGAACGCGATGGTGCTGCTGCTGGTGTTCCGCAGCGCCCATGCCGGTGCCGGTTTCGCCGCCATCGCCGGCGGCGTGTTCATCCTGCCCTACGCCCTGTTCAGCGCCGTGTCCGGACAGCTCGCCGACCGGTTCGACAAGGCGCGTCTGATCCGCCTGAACAAGATCTCCGAACTGCTGCTGATGATCCTGGGCGCGGTCGCCCTGTCCGCCGCCGGCGCCGGCGGCCTGCTGGCGGTCTTGTTCGGGCTCGGCCTGCAGGCGACCCTGTTCGGGCCCCTGAAATACGGCATCCTACCGCAGCATCTCGAACCCGCGGAGCTGCTGGGCGGCAACGCGCTGATCGAGGCCGCGACCTTCGCGGCGATCCTGCTCGGCACCATCCTCGGCGGATGGCTGATCGGCGGTCCAAACGGCCCGGCAAGGGTGGGCGGGCTCGGCATCCTCCTCTCCGCCGCCGGGCTCGCCGCCGCCTGGTTCGTTCCGGCCGCGCCCGGTTCCGACCAGGTGCGGGTCGAGGCCAACCTCGCCGCCGGCACCTGGCGCGTGCTGCGCGCGGCCCGCGATGCGGCGCCGGTCTGGCGCGCCATCCTCGGGCTGAGCTGGTTCTGGGCGGTCGGCGCGACCTATCTGGCGCTGTTCCCGGTGCTGGTGCGGGATCTGTTCCATGCCGACAACCGGCTGGTGACGCTCCTGCTGGCCGGCTTCGTGCTCGGCACCGCGCTGGGTGCGCTGCTCGCCGGCCGGCTGCTGCGCGGCGCCGTGTCGTTCCGCCTGGCACGCCCGTCCGGCCTGGCGCTCAGCGTCGCGACGATCCTGTTCGCGGTGCTCTGCCGCTCCGGCGCCGCGGCGCATTGGACCAGCCCCGGCGCCATGCTGGGCAGTGCGACCGGCATCGCCGCGCTGCTCGCGCTGCTGGGCGTGGCGGTGGCCGGCGGGGTGTTCTCGCTGCCGCTGAACGCGATGATCCAGCGCCACGCCGCACCGTCCGAGCGGTCGCGCATGGTGGCGGCGAACAACGTGATGAACGCGCTGTTCATGGTGGCCGGGGCAGGGGCGATCGCGCTGCTGTCCGCTCTCGGCCTGTCACCCCCGGCGACGCTGGGTCTGGCCGCCCTGGCGACCGTGCCGGTGGCCTGGCGATTGGGGAAAGCGGCGCCACCGGATCGGGCGGCTGGCTAGGCGTGCTGCCACTCCGGACGGGCGGCGATCCAGCGGCGAAGGCTGAGCTGGGTGGTCTCGTCGGCATTCATCCTGGCGAGCGCCTGCACGCATTCCGGTGCCGACACCGCGTCGACCTGGGCCCGGCGCGCCGCGGCGACCAGGCCGAGATCGGACAGGGCGGTCTCGCAGGCGGTGCGCCAGCGCGCCACCAGGGAGGGCGGGGCGAGCATCGGCAGCACCAGCGCCACATCGAGCCGGGCCGCGGCGGCGGTGGCGCGGAACGCATCGAACAACGGACCGGACGGCGCGGTGCCGGATTGCGCGCGAAACCGCTCGGCGAAGGTGGCGGCGCCGGACGCGGCCGGATCGCGCGCCATCGGGTCCTCGTCGCTGCTGCCGAGCGAGAAGATCGGCGCGAAGCCGGCATCGGACAGCACCGCCAGGCGCTGCGGCACGTCGTGGCCGGTCAGGAACACCGCATCGACCCGGCCGTCGGCGAGTGCCTTGGAAGCATCCTGCGGTTCGGACAGGCCGAACACCGGCGACGGGTCGGCGCCCAGCAGCGACAGACCGAGCAGGGCAGGGAGCTCGGGCCCGGTGACGGTCGAGGCGGCGGTCCGGATCGTCCGTCCCGTCAGCCCGGCGGAACCGCCGGCGGCGGGATCGCGGCCGACCAGGATTCCGGAGGAGAGGCTGGCCAGCGCCGGTACCCAGCGGCCGGCATCGAAATGTACCCGCGGATCGCCCGCCAGCCAGGCGATCGCCGCGGCGCCCGGCACCAGCATGGCGGTCGAGCCGTCCGGCGTGGTCAGCGCCTCGAAGGTGTTGGCGCCGGTCACCCCGTCGCGCCCGCCGGTCGCGGAGACCGGAATGGCACTGCCGAGCGACAGCGCCTGCGCCAGACGGGGGGCCAGCAGCCTGGCCCAGAGGCCGGGCGCGGTATCGGCCGCTCCGGCCACCAGCAGGGCCGGATGACGAAGGTTGGCGAGTGCGGTGTCCGGCAGGGAGGCGGCCACGGCACGATCCAGCGGGTCGGCCCTGGCGTCGCGCAAGCCCGCCGCGAACAGGGCGGCGCCCGGAAGTCCCAGCAACAGAGCGCGCCGTCCGGCCAGCGGTACGGCGTTTCCGGCCGATTGGTCGGTCATCGCAGCGCGTCGGTCAAAGATGTTCAACCCCGAAACTCCACCCCGCTTCATACATGACCCGAGCAAAGTGTCCAAAATACGCGTCGTCGTCCCCTCTGCCTCTGCCGCTCATGGTCGGCTGGAGCTTGCTCACCAGCGGACTTCGGGGGGGAGACTCATCAGGATGGCTTCGACGTTGCCGCCGGTGCGCAGGCCGAACAGCGTGCCGCGATCATGGATCAGGTTGAACTCGACGTAGCGGCCGCGCCGTACGAGCTGATGCTCGCGTTCCTCTTGGCTCCAGGGCCGGTGCATGCGCGCACGCACGATCGCCGGATAGGCGGCCAGGAACGCCTCGCCGACATCGCGGGTGAAGGCGAAATCGGCATGCGCATCGCCGCTGAACAGCCGGTCGTAGAAGATCCCGCCCAGCCCGCGCGGCTCCTCGCGGTGCGGCAGGTAGAAGTAGCGGTCGCACCATTCCTTGAAGCGCGGGTAGTACGCCGGATCGTGCCGGTCGCAGGCGTGGGCGAAGGCGGCGTGCAGGGCGGCGGCGGCGTCCTGGCTGTCCTGGCTGTCGGGACGCATCGGCGTGAGGTCGCCGCCGCCGCCGAACCAGCCCTGGGTGGTGATCAGCATCCGCGTGTTGAAATGCACCGCCGGCACCAGCGGGCTCTGCGGATGCGCGACCAGGCTGATCCCCGAGGCCCAGAACCGTGGATCGGTCTCGGCGCCGGGGATCTGGGCGCGGAATTCCGGACTGAACTCGCCCTCGACGGTCGAGACGTTGACGCCGACTTTCTCGAACACCCGGCCGCGCATCAGTCCGATCACCCCGCCGCCGCCCTCGCTGCCCTCCTCCTCGAGCCGGCGCCACGGCTTGCGCTCGAACCGGCCCGGCGGCCGGTCGGCGAACGGGCCGTCCGCGTCGAGCTCCCGCTCGATCGTCTCGAACGTGTCGCAGATCCTGTCGCGCAGGCTCTCGAACCAAAGCTGCGCGTCCTGCTTCAAGGCGTCGTGCGGCGGCCTTGCCGCCGGGGAGAGATCGTCCATGTCGGAAGCATAGCCGAAACCGCGCGGCGGTTGCGAACCGTGCGGCGGTTGCGACCGGCCGGACGGAACCGTAAAGATCGGGCGCCGCGCCATCCGGTTGCCGGCCGCGCCGTCACCGGAGGACTGCCACAGCATGAGGCCATGGCCCGACGAGTCCGGCCCCGTCGACCGTCCCGCGGAGCAGCGCTTCGGCCGCGCCCCCACCTCGTCGCTGCCGGACGATGCGGCGCCGGGTCTGCGCTGGCTCGATGCGCGGCTGCCGGTGATCTCGGCGTTCCGGCGCGAATATGTCGACTACCCGATGCCGCACAACCTCAACGGGCTGTGGAATTTCGGCGCCTTCGTCACGGTGACGCTGCTGGTGCTGCTGCTGAGCGGCATCTTCCTGGCGGTGAACTACACTGCGACGGTGACGCAGGCCTTCGCCAGCGTCGAGGCGATCGACCGCCAGGTGCCGAGCGGCTGGCTGGTGCGCTCGATCCATATGGGCGGCGTGTCGATGTATTTCGCGGCGCTCTACGTGCATATCTGGCGCGGCCTGTATTACGGCTCCTACAAGGCGCCGCGCGAGGTGCTGTGGCTGACCGGCATGGTGCTGCTGGCGATGACCATGGTCGCCGCCTTCGCCGGCTACGTGCTGCCCTGGGGTCAGATGTCCTATTGGGGGCTGACCGTCGCCGCGCATGCGCTCGGATCGATCCCGCTGGTCGGCGCTCCGCTGGGCGACTGGCTGCTGGGCGGCGGATCGCCGGGCGACGTCGCGCTGCACCGGATCTACGTGCTGCATTTCGTGATGGCGTTCGCCACCATCGGGATCGTGGTGCTGCACGTGCTGGCGCTGCACGTCACCGGCTCGAACAACCCGCTCGGGGTCGAGATCCGGTCGCCGCGCGACACCATTCCGTTCCATCCCTACTACACGGCCAAGGATGGGGTCGGGCTGGCGCTGTTCGCGCTGGCGTTCGCGGTGCTGGTGTTCTTCCTGCCCGGCTGGCTGACGCTGCCGGACAATTACCTCGAGGCCAATCCGCTCTCGACGCCGGCCGACATCACCCCGGAATGGTACTTCGCGCCGTTCTACGCCATCCTGCGCGCCGGCGGCGGGCTCGGCGTGCCGCTGTCCGCCGCCAGCCTGGCGGTGCTGTTCGCGCTGCCCTGGCTGGACGGCTCGCCGGTCCGCAGCGCGCGGTTCCGGCCGGTCTATCGCTGGCTGCTGCCGCTGGCGGCGCTCAGCTTCGGATTTCTCGGCGTCGCCGGCTTCCACCAGCCGGCCGGCTGGTGGCTGCTGCTCAGCCGCGTCGCCACGGCATACTGGCTGCTGCACTTCCTGGTGCTGCTGCCGCTGCTGGCCAGGATCGAGCCGCGTCCGGCGCTGCCGGAGAGCATCTCCTGATGCCGGCGCGCTGGTTGGCCGCAATCATTCTCGCGGCGCCGTCTATCGCCCACGCCGGACCGCTCGGCGGCCCGGATCTCGCCAGCGCGCAGCGCGGCTACGCGGTGTATGCCCAGGTCTGCAGCGCCTGCCATTCGATGCGCCAGCTCACCTATGCCGATCTGGGCGGTCTTGGCCTCAACCACGCCCAGATCCGCGCATTGGCGGCCGCACGCAAGGTCACCGACGGTGTCGGCGCCGATGGAAGGCCGGCGCGCCGGCCCGGCCGCCCGGACGACCATCTGCCCGCGCCGTTCGCCAGCCCTCAGGCCGCCACCCTCGCCAACAACGGCGCCCTGCCGCCAGACATGTCGCGACTGGCGCTGACCCGGCCGGGCGGCGCACCGGGGATCGCCGCCCTGCTGACCGGCTACCGTCCGGCGCCGCCCGGCTTTTCGGTCCCGCCCGGCTCCTACTATAACCCGGCCGAGCCTGGCGGGCTGATCGCCATGCCGCCGCCCCTGGTGGACGACGCGGTGGAATTTGCCGACCACACCAGGGCGACGGTGCCGCGCATGGCGGCCGACGTCGCCGCCTTCCTGGACTGGGCGGCACATCCGCACCGGGCCGCGCGTACCAGGATCGGCGTCGGCGTGGTGCTGTATCTCTCCCTGCTGGCGATGCTGGCGTTTCTCCTCAAGCGACGGATCTGGTCGAATGTCCACCGAAACCACTGAACGCGTGCAGCCGGTGATCGGCCTGATCGGCGGGTCGGGGCTGTATGACATCGACGGCCTGCAGGACAAGGAATGGCGCACGGTCGAGACGCCGTGGGGCAGGCCGTCCGACCAGCTCCTGTTCGGCCGGCTGGGCGAGGTGCGCTGCGTGTTTCTGCCGCGGCACGGCCGCGGCCATCCGACGCCGCCGTCGCGCCTGAACTACCGCGCCAATATCGCCGCGCTGAAGCAGTCCGGCGTGACCGACATCGTCTCGCTGTCCGCGGTCGGCAGCCTGAAGGAAGAGCTGCCGCCCGGCCATTTCGTGGTCATCGACCAGTTCATCGACCGCTCCTTCGCCAGGGAGAAGAGCTTCTTCGACGATGGCTGCGTGGCGCATGTGTCGATGGCCGACCCGCTCTGCCCGCGGATCGGCGACGTGCTGGAGGCGCAGGCGCGCGGGCTTGGCCTGCCGGTGACGCGGGGCGGCACCTACCTGGTGATGGAGGGTCCGCAATTCTCCACCCGCGCCGAGAGCACGCTCTATCGAAGCTGGGGCTGCGACGTGATCGGCATGACCAACATGCCCGAGGCCAAGCTCGCCCGCGAAGCCGAGCTCTGCTACGCCACCGTCGCCATGGTCACCGACTATGATTGCTGGCGCACCGGCCACGAGCACGTCACCGTCGACCAGGTGGTGGCGGTGATGCTGTCGAACGCGCAAAAGGCGCGCGACCTGGTGGCGGCGGTGATTCCCGTGCTGGGACAGGCGCGCGGCCTCTGCCCTGCAGGCTGCGACCGTGCGCTGAGCGACGCGCTGATCACCGCGCCGGGCGCGCGCGACCCGGAACTCGTCGCGAAATTGCGGGCGGTCGCCGGACGCGTGCTCGGGTCCTGACCGCCCGCCGTCGCGGCCTCAGATCCGGCCGAGCACCAGCAGGATGATCACGATCAGCAGGACCAGGCCGAGACCGCCCGACGGGAAATAGCCCCAGCCGCCGCTATAGCCCCAGGTCGGCAGCGCGCCGATCACCAGGAGGATCAGGATGATCAGCAGAATGGTTCCGAGCATTGGGCGTCTCCCGTCGCGTTGACTTATTCAGGCGCTGCAACGGTCGTTCGAGGTTTCGGTTCATAACCGAAACGCGAACGGCGTCCTGTGTGTCGCTCGGGTGACAGATCAGAGCGCGTGCTGCAGGAAGGCCAGCGTCCGTTCCTGCGCGATCGCGGTCGCCGCGGCGTTGTAGCTGCCGCGCTCGGAGCAGCCGAAGCCGTGGCCGGCGCCGTCATAGACGAAGATCTCCATCTCCGGGTGCGCCGCGCGGATCTTGTCGATCGCCGAGGCGGGAATATGGTCGTCGTCGGCGCCGAAATGCAGTTGCACCGGGCAGTTCGGGGTGGCGGTCGCGGTCTCTGCGATGTTGCCGCCATACCAGCCGACCGCGGCGGCGAAGCGGGTGGTGGTGGTCGCCGCCGACCAGGCCAGGGAGCCGCCCCAGCAATAGCCGACGATGCCGACCTTCTGGTGTCCGAGCGCGTCCGCCGCGGCCAGCAGGTCGGCGATGGTCTTCTCGTTGGGGATCTGCTGCATCAGCGCGATGCCGCGCTTCATGCCGGCCTCGTCGTAGTCCAGCTCGATCCCGGCTTCGGCGCGGTCGAAGATCGCCGGCGCGATGACCTTGTAGCCGGCATCCGCGAATCCGTCGGCGACGGCGCGGATGTGATGATTGACGCCGAAGATCTCCTGCACCACCACCAGCGCGCGCGGCGCGTCGTCGAACCCCGCCTGGTAGGCGGAGAAGCGATGCCCGTCGGCGGCGGTCAGAGTGGTCAGCGTGCCCATGGGCCTCGTCCTTGTCGATGAGATCGGGCAGATTGTGCCCATGGGCGAGATCGTCAACCTCAGGACAGTGCGACGGAGACGCGATCGCGCGGCCGACGCCGCCGCCGCGGCCGACAACCGGGCCCGGCACGGCCGCACCAAGGCGGAGATCGACCGCGACCGGCGTGCCGCGGCCCAGGCCGAGCGCCTCCTCGACGGCGCCCGGCTGGAGCAGGGGCCGCCTACTGAAGCGTGAGGGTCATGCCCTGGGCGCGCAGGCTCGGCGCCTGGATCAGGTCGAGCGAGCCGACCCGTACCGAATGCAGCCTGCCCTCGATCTCGCGCTGCCAGAATGCCAGGAACCGGTGCAGCATCGGGAAGGCCGGGGCGATGTCGAGCTCCTGCCATATGTAGCTCTGCAGCACCGCGGGGTGGTCGGGCAGCCGGTAGAGGATTTCCGCGGTGGTCAGGCGGTAATCCTGCAATTGACGGGACAGGGACATGGCACCTCCGGCATGAGACGGTTTCGTGACGTGCCGATCCTGGCGGTCCCAAAGCGCCGCTTGCAACAGAAAAGCGTGCGACTTCAATGGATTGGCACTCTACAGGGGCGAGTGCTGCCATGATTGACAGCGTGCCTGGGTGCGCCTAAATCAGCGCTGGCACTCCGGGTCCCCGAGTGCCAATCGGTGCGTTGCGGGTCGCCCAAGCCCGGACGCACACCAACCGGCGATGTCGCTCCACGAGCGAGGGCATCGCCTACGCTTTGAGGAGCGAACGCATGGCGAAGTTCCGTCCCCTGCACGACCGCGTCGTCGTCAAGCGCCTGACCGGCGAAGAGAAGACCGCGGGCGGCATCATCATCCCCGACACCGCCAAGGAAAAGCCGATGGAAGGCGAGATCGTCGCCGTCGGCGCCGGCGCGCGCAACGAGACCGGTGCGATCGTCGCACTCGACGTCAAGGCGGGCGACCGGGTGCTGTTCGGCAAGTGGTCGGGCACCGAGGTCAAGATCGACGGCGAGGAGCTGCTGATCATGAAGGAGAGCGACATCATGGGTGTGATCGAGCAGGCCGCGTAAGCTGCCGCCGCTCTGAACCGCTTCTGACTGTCCCTTTCCTCAACAGGAGATTATCAAATGGCTGCCAAAGACGTCCGCTTCGGCGGTGAAGCCCGCCAGCGCATGCTGCGCGGTGTCGACATTCTCGCAGACGCCGTGAAGGTGACGCTCGGTCCGAAGGGCCGCAACGTCGTCATCGACAAGAGCTTCGGCGCGCCCCGCATCACCAAGGACGGTGTGACGGTCGCGAAGGAGATCGAGCTGTCCGACAAGTTCGAGAACATGGGCGCCCAGATGGTGCGCGAAGTGGCCTCGAAGACCAACGACATCGCCGGCGACGGCACCACCACCGCCACCGTCCTGGCCCAGGCCATCGTCCGCGAGGGCGCCAAGGCGGTCGCCGCCGGCATGAACCCGATGGGTCTCAAGCGCGGCATCGACAAGGCGGTCGCCCATGTCGTCGCCGAGCTGGCCAAGAACACCAAGAAGATCACCACGCCTGCCGAGACCGCGCAGGTCGGCACCATCTCCGCCAACGGCGAGTCCGAGATCGGCGAGATGATCAGCCAGGCCATGCAGAAGGTCGGCAACGAGGGCGTGATCACGGTCGAGGAAGCCAAGGGCATCCAGACCGAGCTCGACGTCGTCGAGGGCATGCAGTTCGATCGCGGCTACATCTCGCCGTACTTCATCACCAACGCCGAGAAGATGATCGCCGATCTCGATCAGCCCTACATCCTGATCCACGAGAAGAAGCTGTCGTCGCTGCAGCCGATGCTGCCGCTGCTCGAGAGCGTGGTGCAGTCCGGCCGTCCGCTGCTGATCATCGCCGAGGACGTCGACGGCGAGGCGCTGGCGACCCTGGTGGTCAACAAGCTGCGCGGCGGCCTGAAGATCGCCGCCGTCAAGGCGCCGGGCTTCGGCGATCGCCGCAAGGCGATGCTCGAGGACATCGCGATCCTGACCGGCGGTCAGGTCATCAGCGAGGATCTCGGGATCAAGCTCGAGACGGTGTCCCTGAACATGCTGGGTCGCGCGAAGAAGATCCACATCGAGAAGGAGAACACCACCATCGTCGAGGGCGTCGGCGAGAAGGCCGACATCCAGGGCCGTTGCAGCCAGATCCGCGCGCAGATCGAGGAGACCACCTCGGACTATGATCGCGAGAAGCTGCAGGAGCGCCTGGCGAAGCTCGCTGGCGGCGTCGCGGTCATCCGCGTCGGCGGCTCGACCGAGGTCGAGGTGAAGGAGCGCAAGGATCGCGTCGACGATGCGCTTCATGCGACCCGCGCCGCGGTCGAGGAAGGCATCGTTCCCGGCGGCGGCACCGCCCTGGCGCGCGCCTCCCTCTCGCTCGCCGGCCTCACGCCGCTGAACGAGGACGAGAAGTTCGGTATCGAGATCATCCGCAAGGCGCTGCAGACTCCGCTGCGCCAGATCGTCGAGAACGCGGGCGAGGACGGCGCTGTGATCGCCGGCAAGGTTCTGGAAAACTCCGAGTACGCGTTCGGCTTCGACGCGCAGTTGATGGAGTACAAGAACCTGGTCGAGGCCGGCATCATCGACCCGACCAAGGTCGTGCGCACGGCGCTGCAGGATGCGGCCTCGGTCGCCGGCCTGCTCGTCACCACCGAGGCGATGATCGCCGAGAAGCCCGAGAAGAAGGCCCCGGCGGGCGGTCCTCCGGGCGGCGGCATGGGCGACATGGACTTCTGAGCCTTACGCTCCGTCGTTTCGAACACTGGAAGGCGGTCCCGAAAGGGGCCGCCTTCTTCGTTATCGACGCGTGATTCCCACGAGATCATCTTTTCGTGATTGACAGAAAAGCCGCCATCTGACCCCATATCGATCGGTCAGCGGAACGGGCTCAGAACGAGCGGAACCGTCTGGCGCGTGCGCGCGACTGGCGAGAAGGATTGACCGACATGGCGATCGGTTCGGTGAAATGGTTCAACACCACCAAGGGTTTCGGCTTCATCATGCCTGACGATGGCGGCAAGGACGTCTTCGTCCACATCACCGCGGTGCAGGCGGCCGGGCTGCGCGGCCTCAACGAGGGTCAGAAGGTCAGCTACGAGATCGCGATGGAACGGGGCAAGGCCGCGGCGACCAACCTGAAGCCGATCTAGACAACGAGACGCGGGCGCCTGCTGTTGTCGCCCGCTTCCGTCCTCAGCCGCGCGAAGAGCGATCGCCGTCGATGTCCGGCGTCGCCAGAAACGCCCTGGTCTCGTCCGCCGCCTGCGCCAGCCCGACCCGTCTGACCGTGACGCCCTCCGGGAACGCCGAGAACAGCCGGGTCGGCATCCGGCGATCCAGCAGAACGAACACGCCCCGGTCGCCGGCGCTGCGGATCAACCGTCCGAACGCCTGGCGCAGCCTCAGCCTGGCGATCCTGTCGTCATAGGCGGCCGGCTGACCGTTCGACAGGTGCAGCCGGCGCTCGCGATGCAGGATGTCCGGCCGCGCCCACGGCACCCGCTCGAACACCACCAGCCTGAGGGCGCGGCCAGGCACGTCGACGCCGTCGCGCATCGCGTCGGTGCCGAGCAGACAACTGTTCTCCTCGGTGCGGAACACGTCCACCAGCGTCGCATTGTCCATCGCATCCATGTGCTGGGCGAACAACGGGATACCGGCCTCCTCGAGCGGTGCCGCGATCCGTTCATGCACCTGGCGAAGACGGCGGATCGCGGTGAACAGCCCGAGCCCGCCGCCGCCCGACGCCAGGAACAGAGCGCGATAGGCGGCCGCCAGCGCCGCCGGATCGTCATGCGACACGTCCGTCACCACCAGGCAGCGCGTCTGCCTGGCATAGTCGAACGGACTGGCCAGCGCGGCACGGATCGCCGGCGAGGGCAGGTGGGTGGCGCCGACCCTGGATTCCGCGCTCTCCCAGCTCGCCTCGGCGCCGGCCCAGGCGCTGGCACGTATGCCGGCCGCGCCGGCTGTCGCTGGTCCGTCGTCCCGCTGCGCGCCGTCCGGCTGATCGCGCAGGGTCGCCGAGGTGATCAGCAGCCCGTGCGCGGGCGCCGCCACCGCGGCGGCAAACGGCAGGGTCGGGTCCAGCCAGTGCCGGTGCAGTCCGACATCGCCGGCACCGGGGCTGCCGGCAGGCCCCACGCTGAACCGCCGGCGATCGAGGCGCAGGAACAGCACGTGGGTCGGCGTGATGCCTGCCGCGATCGGTTCGGCCACCGCCCGCAGCATCGCGATCCACGCCTCCAGCCGGCCCAGCGCGCGCCTGCGGATCGTGCGGCAGAGCGCCTCGATGCGGCCGCGACTGGTGCTATCGAGCGTCTCGGCATCCTCGTCCAGACGCGCCGCCAGCCGCTCGACCAGGATCGTCAGCGGCTCGGCGATCCTGCCCAGCGCGCGTTCCAGATGCGCCGCGGCCGCAACCACGGCGTCCGGCGCCGGATGCAGGTCGCATTCCTCCGAGTGCGGCGGCGCCTGCGGCGGGACCCCGCCGCCGGCCGCCTCCCGCGCCGGCTCGCGCTTGCCGGTGCGCGCCAGCACCTGGCGTTGCAGCAGCCGCAGCAGCGCCTCGGTCGGGTTGGCCGGCTCGCCCTCGACCGGCGCCGCGTCCATCGTCTCGACCCCGGGCAAGCTCTCCTGCGCCAGACGCATCGACCAGCCAGGCGCCGGCAGCGACCTGGCCGCCATCAGCGCCGCATCGAGCGGCGTCTCCAGCGCCGGCTGGCCGGCCACCAGCTCGTCGAGGCGCCGGCGCAGGCCCCGCGCGCGCGAGCGGCTGCCCTCCGCGCCCAGCAGCCAGCGGCGCAGCTCCGCCGCCTCCAGGCCGGAGAGCTCGGCGGAGAAGGCCCCGTCCGCCGCCTCCAGCAGATGATGCCCCTCGTCGAACACGTAGCGGGTCGGCAGCGCATCCTCGTCGGCGCCGTCGCCGAACTGGCCGTGCCAGGCCGCCTGCGCCATCACCAGCGCATGATTGGCGACCACCAGGTCGGCCTCGCGGGCGCGCCGTATGCCGTGCTCGATGTAGCAGCGCGTGTAATGCACGCAGGCGCCATGGATGCACTCGCCGCGCCGGTCGGCGAGACCGACCGTGCTGGCCTGTCCGAACAGCTCCGAGAACCAGCCCGGCAGGTCACCGCCCAGCACGTCGCCGTCGGCGGTCGCCCCGGCCCAGCGCACCAGCAGCGACAGCGGCACGATCACCGCCGGCGCTGAACCGCCCGGGCCGCCCGGACCGGAGACGGCAGCGTTGACCGCCTCCTCCAGGTTCAGCAGGCAGAGATAGTTCTCGCGCCCCTTCCGCAGCACCACGCGACGACGGCGGGTTGCCGGGTCGGGGTGCAGCCTGGCCAGTTCGGCCTCGATCTGCCGCTGCAGATGCCGGGTGTAGGTGCTGATCCAGACGGTTCCGCCGTTGCGCTCCGCCCACAGGCTGGCCGGCGCCACGTAGCCGAGCGTCTTGCCGGTGCCGGTTCCGGCCTCGGCCAGGACCAATGTCGGGTCGCCCCTGACCAGGCGTGGCGCGAACGCGGCCGACACGGCATCCGCGTAATCCGCCTGGCCGACTCGCTGCTCCGCGTCCGCGCCGAGCAGCGTGTCGAGTCGGGCGCGCGCCTCCTGCGCGGTGACCGCACGCTGACCGGGGGCGGGACGCGGCGCCACCTCCTCCCATTTCGGCAGCCGTCGCCAGACCCGCATCGCCTCGTCCGGCTGCATCGCCTCCGGCGGCATCACGCCGCCGATGCCGAGCCGGTCGCAGAGCGGGCCGCCCCAGCTCCAGCCCGCCTGGCGCATGCGCATGCCGAGCGCCGCGATCTCCCTGCCGGACGGGGTCGCCGAGAGCGCCGCCGCGCGGTCGAGCAGGAAATCGGCCAGCCGCGGCAGCAGCGAGGCGTCGATCTCGCGGTGCGCCTCCCGGTCGAAACCGAGCGCCAGCGCCAACCCGCGCGGCGTCGGCGCCGCCGGCCGCGCCGGCATGACGAAGGCGAAGAGTTCGAGCAAATCGTAGGCGTGAAGCTGTCGGAGGCCCAGCCGGCGTGCGTTGGACGGCGCATGCACCACCAGCGGCGGCGCCATGTCGCGCAGCATGGCCACGGCCGTCGCCCGGTCCGGCAGCAGCAATTCCCCGTCCGGCGTCAGCAGCGAAACCCTGCCATAGCCGGCGATCAGGGCCGGAACGGCGGCGGGCGGGGGCGCGTCTGGCATCGGCCGGGAGATTACCCGACCCGGCAGCGTCCGTCGCCTGCCAACCGGCGCCCAGCCACGGCGCGCTTGGGGCGGTTCCCGCGGAGGAGGAGGCGATGACCGTCTATGCCAGCTCGGTCTCGGCCGGACCGCTCATGGTCGCGCTACCAGCGCCGATAGCCGTTGTTGCGGTTCCACAGATAGAGGCCGCCGATCACGACGACCGCCAGCAGCACGATCTCACCGAGGCTGAGATGGCTCAGCACCCGGAAGATCACCCCGTAGATCAGCCCATGGACGATCGACGACACCACCATGTGGCCGATCCAGCTCCCGCCGCCGAACCCGTGATGATACCCGTATGCGGGTGCATAGCCGTAGGCGTGCCCCCAGGCGGCCTGGATCAGCATGGTCATGACATCCCGTCGCGTCAGAAGATCTTGTTGATGATCTCGTCGCCGATTCCGAACCCGGCGCCCATCTCGATCGCCCGGCCGAATCCGGAGTTCAGGAACCCGCCCAGCATGCCGCCCTGCGCCTGCGGCGCGAAACCAGGCTGCGCCTGCGGCGCGAAACCAGGCTGCGCCTGCGGATAACTGGGCTGCTGCGGCTGGGCGAAGGACGGGCTCTGCCCCCATCCGCCGCCTTGCTGCGGCGGCGGGGCGTATCCCTGTGTCTGCGCCTGATTGGCGACGAAGCCATGGATCGCCTGCAACAGCGTCGACATCTGGTCCTGCTCCGCCTTGAAGGCGATCGCCAGTTCGCGCAGGTCGAGGAACCATTCGCGTGCCTGCTGGTCCCCGCCCTGTGCCGCCGCCTGCAGCTTGCCGCCGAGCGTCTGCAGCGCCTGAATGGTCTGCTGCGACTGCCCCTGGAGCTGCTGATACTGCTGGTCGATCGTCTGAACGTCCATGACGCGGTCTCCCGGTTTCGAGAGACGGACGCTACACCCGACCGGTGCGGACGAGAAAGCCGCCGCCTTCTGCGCCGGCTTTGCCAGGAAAACCATCCTGTATCGCGCCGGGAGGGCAGAACTGGAGCCGCCGTTCCCGCTTCGCCGGATTTCGTCTAGCGTCCGACCATGTCCTCCGCCCTCCAGACCCAGTCCCGTCCGTCCTCCAGCCAGGCGCCGCTTCCCAAAGCCTGGCCGTTCGAGGAGGCCGCCAAGCTCGCCGCCAGGATGGAGGCGAAAGGCCCCGACGCGGTGCCGCTGCTCGAGACCGGCTACGGACCGTCCGGCCTGCCGCATATCGGCACCTTCGGCGAGGTCGCCCGCACCAGTTGGGTGCGCCAGGCCTACACCGCGCTCACCGGCCGCCCCACCCGATTGCTGGCCTTCAGCGACGACATGGATGGGCTGCGCAAGGTCCCCGACAACGTGCCGAACCGCGAGATGCTGGCCGGCTTCCTCGGCCGGCCGCTGACCCGTGTGCCGGATCCGTTCGGCACCCACGACAGCTTCGGCGCGCACAACAATGCCCGCCTGCGCGCCTTTCTCGACGGGTTCGGTTTCGCCTACGAATTCGCCTCCTCGACCGACTATTACCGGTCCGGCCGCTTCGACGACGCGCTGATCCGGGTGCTGGAGCGCCATGACGAGATCGTCGCGACCATCGCCCCCACGCTCGGCCCGGATCGCCGCGCCACCTATTCGCCGGTGCTGCCGATCCATCCCGATACCGGCGTCGTCATGCAGGTGGCGATCGAGAGGATCGACGCCGCCGCCGGCACCGTCGCCTGGCGCGACGAGACCGGCCGGTTCTTCGAGACCGACGTCCGCGGCGGCGGCGCCAAGCTGCAATGGAAGGCCGACTGGGCGATGCGCTGGGCGGCGCTGGGCGTCGATTACGAGATGTCCGGCAAGGACCTGATCGACAGCGTGCGCCTGTCGTCGAAGATCTGCCGCGTGCTCGGCGCCGAGCCGCCGGTCAGCCTGACCTACGAGCTGTTCCTCGACGAGCACGGCCAGAAGATCAGCAAGTCCAAGGGCAACGGCATTTCGGTCGAGGAGTGGCTGCGCTACGCCCCGCCGGAGAGCCTGGCGCAGTTCATGTTCAACCAGCCGACCCGCGCCAAGCGGCTGTTCTTCGACGTGATCCCGCGCGCCGCCGACGAATATCTCGCCTATCGCGGCAAGGCCGCCACGCAGGCGCGCGCGCAGGACCCGGCGCTGCACGCCAACCCGGCCTGGTTCATCGATGCCGGCCGCACCGAGAGCGCCGGGCCGCCGGTCTCGTTCGGCATGCTGCTCAACCTGGCCTCGGTCGCCAACGCGGACAGCCCCGATGTGCTCTATGGCTTCCTCGATCGCTACCAGCCCGGCGCCGGCCCGGACAGCGATCCGCTGCTGGCCCGGCTGGTCGAGCACGCGGTGGCGTACTACCGGGATTTCGTCCGGCCGGCCAAGCGGTTCCGCAACCCGGACGAGCGGGAGCGCGCGGCGCTGGTCGATCTCGCGGAGACGCTCAAGGGCGCCGAGCCTGGCACCTCGGCCGAGACGCTGCAGAACCTGGTGTTCGAGGTCGGCAAGCGGCACGACTTCCCGGAGCTGCGCGCCTGGTTCGGCTGCCTGTACGAAGTGCTGCTCGGCCAGAAGGAAGGGCCGCGCTTCGGCATCTTCATCGCGCTGTACGGCGTCCCGGAGACCGTCGCGCTGATCGAGGCATCGCTGCTCAGGCATGAATCCGGGCAGGAACCCGGGCAGGAACCCTAGCCGGTCCGGTCGCGCCCGTGCCCCCCGGACACATGGCGCATCGCCCGCAGGGCCTGGCGCGGCTGGGCAAGCTGCTGCCGCCGCTGCTCGGGCTGCTGCTGCTCGGCGGCGCGATCTATGCGGTGCAGAAGGAATTCCGCCATCTCAGCATCGCCCAGCTCCGCGACAGCATGGCGGCGATCCCGACCCGGAGCCTGCTGGAATCGGCCGGCTTCACGCTGCTGTCCTATGCGGTGCTTTCGTTCTACGACCGGCTGGCGGTGCTGCATGTCGGACAGCGCCTGAGCTTCGGCCGCACCGCCTTCGCCGCCTTCTGCTCCTACGTGCTGTCGCACAATCTTGGCTTCGCGGCGATCTCCGGCGCCGCGGTGCGGTTCCGGCTGTACGGCAACTGGGGCCTGGCCCCGCTGCAGATCACCCGGATCATCGCCTTCTGCTCGATCACCTACGTGCTGGGCGCCTGCGCGCTGATCGGCGGGGTGCTGCTGCTCGAACCGGGCGCGCTCGCATCGCTGCACACCCATGTCCCGCACGCGGTGCTGACCCTGGTCGGCATCGGCGCCTGGTCGGTGGTGGCGGCCTATGTCGCCCTGTCCGCCAGGTTGTCCTGCGTCAGGATCTGGCGCTGGACCATTCCGCTGCCCGGCGTGCCGATGGCGATCGGCCAGGTCGCGGTGGCCTCGCTCGACGTCGCCGCCACCGCCGCGATCGCCTACGCGCTGCTGCCGCCGGATATCGGCCTCGGCTATCCGGCTTTCCTGGCGATCTACATCGCCTGCTACAGCGCCGGCCTGATCGCCAGCGTGCCGGGCGGGCTCGGCGTGTTCGACGGCGCGATGGTGCTCGGGCTGTCGCCCTTCATCGCGCCGGCCGGCGCGCTGGTGGTGATCCTGGTGTTCCGCCTGTTCTACTACATCGTGCCGCTGTTCATCGCCGGGCTGCTGTTCGCCGGCCACGAGATCTTCCTGCGCGGCGACAGCCTGCTGGCGGCGCGCGGCGGCGCCGGCCGCGCGCCGCCGGCCAGGCCTTCGGTGGCGATCCGCGACAGCGAGGCGGATTTCGCCGTCACCGTCGCCGTGGGCGCGGTGATGCTGTGCGGCGCGATGCTGCTGGCGTCCAACCTGGTCTGGGCGGTGCCGGACGACCTCGCCCTGGTCATGCCGACCGCCACCGGTCCGGGACCGGCCGGCGTGCTGGGCGGCGATGCCGGCGGCCTGCCGCGCCTGATCGAGACCATCGGCGACTACGTGCTGTCGCTGATCGGCGCGGTGCTGATCGGCCTGGCGATCGGGCTGTCGCAGCGCGTCACGCTGGCCTGGGGCGCGACCCTGGTCCTGCTGTGCGCCGCCTCGGTGCTGGCCGCGCTGCGCGGGCTGCCGCTCGGCGTGGCGGCGGTGCTGATCCTGGCCGCCCTGGTGGTGGCGCCGTTCCGCAGCTCGTACTATCGCCATGCCAGGCTGCTCAGCGAACCCTTGTCGCCGGCCACCATCATGCCGCTGCTGCTGCTGCTCGGCTCGCTGCTGTTCCTGGCCAGGCTCGAGCCCGATGTCGGCGGCATCCCCGAGAATGGCTGGGTCCAGCTCGTGCTGGGGCAGGGGCTGACGCCGCGCATGCGCCTGTCGGTCGGGCTGTCGGTGCTGGTCGGATTGCTGGCGCTCGCCCGACTGATCCGCCCCGGCCATGTCAGCGCGCTGTCCTTCTCCGGCGAGCCGCGCGAGCGCTACGAGGCGATGGCCGGCCCGCAGGCTTGCGCCGGCAAGGGCGACGGGCTGATGGCGGGCGAGACCGGACGCGCGCTGATCCGCTTCCGGCGCGAGCGCGGCGTGCTGATCGGTCTCGGCGATCCGGTCGGCCCCCCGGCCGACCAGATCTCGGCGATCTGGCGGCTGCGCGACCTGGCGATCGAGGAGCAGCGCGACCCGGTGTTCTGGCGCGTCGGGCCGGCGCTGCTGCCGGTCTATGCCGATCTCGGCCTGGTGACGTGGCCGCTGGAGGGCGACGACGCCGCGGCGGACGGGCCGCTGCATCTCTGCTGCCCGGCCGAGCGGGCCGCGTCGCTGATCGCGATCCTGGCGCCGGAGGCTGGCCTCCGTCGGAAAACTTCATTGCGCTAGACGAAAAACTATTTCCCGCTTGGACTGTTGTGCGAGGATCGTAACAAGGAAAACACCATGTCCATTCTCGCCTGGATCATCCTCGGCCTTCTGGCCGGCTTCATCGGCAGCAAGCTCGTCAACAAGTCCGGAGAGGGGCTGATCCTCGACCTGGTGCTGGGCATCGTCGGTGCGCTGGTTGGCGGATTCATCTTCAACGCCTTCGGCGCCGCCGGCGTGACCGGCCTCAACATCTACAGCCTGATCGTCTCGGTCGTCGGCGCTGTCGTGGTGCTGGTCATCTACCACGCCGTGGTCGGCCGCCGCGCGCTCTGAGCGCTCCGTGAGACCGGCGCCGGGTGGCGAACGCCGCCCGGCGCTGTTCGTGTCTGCCCGGCCCGGCAGGCGGATTCAGGACGGGCGGGCGGACACGGCGAGGCGCGGCATCGTCGCGACCGAGGCGCGCCGCCCGGCCAGTGCCGCCAGCGACACGCCGCCCAGGATCAGCGCCAGGCCGTAGCCATGATAGGGCCGCAGCGTCTCGCCCAGCAGCAGCGCCGCCAGCAGCACCGCATAGACCGGCACGATATACATCGACGTCGCCGCTTTCGCCGCGCCGAAGCCCCGCACCAGCCGCTGGTAGCTGCCATAGGCACCGATCGACGGCACCAGGCACAGGAACAGCAGCGCGCCCAGGCTGCGCGGGGTGATCACCAGGCCGAACCCGGCCTGGCCGGCATGGTGCTCCAGTTCGACGATCGCAGCCGGGAGCAGCATCGCCGCCGCGCCCAGCGACAGCGCCGCCAGCCCCACCACCGGCGGCAGCTTCACCGGGCGGCGCTTGCTCAGCAGCGTGTAGGCGACCCAGGACAGCATCGCCCCGAACGCCAGCGCGTCGCCGGCATTGAACGACAGCGCCAGCAGCGCGGACGGGTGGCCGTGGGTGACCACCATTGTCACCCCCAGCGCCGCCATCGCGATCCCGGCCATCGCCGGCAGCCGCAGCGCGGTGCCGAACAGTACCCGCTCGGCGATCAGCACGAAGGCGGGCGACGCGGAAATGATCAGCGCGACATTGCCGGCGGTGGTCATCGACGCCGCGGCGTAGAGCGGCGCCACCGCCAGCACCCCGCCGGTCAGCACCAGCATGGCGAAATCCGGCGACAGCAGGCGCGGCAGATGCGCGCGCAGGCCGCGCCAGGCGAACGGCAGCAGCACCAGCGCGGCCACCGCCCAGCGCAGAAACGCCAGCGTCACCGGCGGGACATCGCCGCCGATCGCCCGCGCCATCAGCATGTTGCCGGCGAACAGTAGCGGCGTGGCCAGGAACAGCATCGCATCGAGACGGGAACGGGGGGCGGTGGCGGCGTCGGCGTGCATCGTGCGGGACCCTTCGGATGGCGCAGATATGCCCTGTCGCCCGCGGGCATTCCTTCCTGATTGACTGCTTCTCGACGGGTATAGGAGAATAAGTCAGCATAAGATCGCCATAATGGCAGAAGATTCGTCTTTCAGGGGTATCGCGCATGGCCGAAACGAGTCTCGACGCCGCCGACCGGCGCATCCTCGCCGCGCTGCGGGCCGACGGCAGGCTCAGCAACGCCAGGCTCGCCGAGCTGGTCGGCCTCTCGCCGACCCCGGTCTGGAACCGGGTGCGCCGGCTCGAGGAGCAGGGCGTCATCACGCGCTACACCGCCGAGATCGACCAGAAGGCGCTGGGCCTGGCCGACACGGTGTTCATCGAGATCACCCTGGATCGCCACGATCTCGGCCTGGTGCGCGATTTCGGCGAGCGCCTGGCCAGGATGAAGGACGTGCTGGAGGTGTTCATGGTCAGCGGCGACTACGACTATCTCGCCCGCGTCGCCGTCGACGGCACCGCCGGCTACGAGGTGTTCCTGCGCGAGAGCCTGTATCGGCTGCCGGGGGTGCGGAACTGCCGCTCCGTCTTCACCCTGCGCACCCTCAAGCACGAGAGCTCGCCGGACCCTTCGTGACCCCGCCTCGGAGCATCCAAACGGTTCCGTGCGACGTTCGAGCAGTAACGCCCGGAAAAAGGCGAGTTCGATTCGGAGGAAACCATGAAGCGTCCAAGCATGGGGATGGCTTTGCTCGCCTGCGCCGCGTCCGCCCTCATCGCCGCGAGCGGGCCGGCCACGGCCGCGGTGCCCGGCACCGGCAACCAGGCGACCGGGATCTACGCGCCGCTCGACCGGCCCGGACCGGCGCTCACCGTCGATCCCGCCGCGCTGTCGGCGTCGCTGAGCTGCAGCGGCGACCCGACCACCGGGCCGCGCCCGGTGCTGCTGGTGCCCGGCACCACGCTCGAGCCGGCGATCAATTTCTCCTGGAACTACGAGCGCGGCTTCACCCAGACCGGACGCGCCTGGTGCGCCGTGTCGCTGCCGGGCAACACGCTCGGCGACATCCAGATCGCCGGCCAGTACGTCACCAGCGCGATCCGCACCCTGAGCGCCCGCGCGGGACGCAAGATCGACCTGTTCGGCTACAGCCAGGGCGGCATGGTGCCGCGCTACGCGCTGCGCTTCTGGCCCGACACCCGCAACGACGTGCTCAATTTCGTCGCCATCGATCCGTCCAACCACGGCACGCTGGACGCCAACCTGATCTGTGTGCCGCTGCTCGGCTGCGCCGCCGCCTTCTGGCAGCAGGCGCTCGGCTCCGCCTTCCTGGCCGCCACCAACAGCGGCGCCGAGACCTTCGCCGGCATCAACTACACCGTGATTTTCAGCAACACCGACGAGGTGGTGGTTCCCAACCTGACGCCGCTGTCGAGCTCGCGAATCACCACCGGCACCGGCCTGATCGAGACCGTCCCGGTGCAGAGCCTCTGCCCGCTGGACGTGTCGGAGCATCTGCTGATGGGCACCGTCGATCCGGTCGCCTATGCGCTGACCCAGGACGCGTTCTCGCATGACGGCGTCGCCGATCCCGCCCGCATCCCGCGCAGCGTCTGTGCGCAGTTGCTGGCGCCGGAGGTCGATCCGGTCGCCTTCCCGGTCAATTTCCTGAACTTCACCGCCTATCTGGGCAACGCGATTTTGGCCGCACCCTTCGTGCCACGCGAACCCGCCCTGGCCGCCTACAGCTACGCCAGCGACGACTAGGGCGCCGGCGCTCCGACGACCGAAAACAGCGCACCGAGATGGCGGCCGTCCTGGAAACGCAACGTCACCAGGACCCGCTCGCCCGGCGTCCTGGCCGAGGCCGACAGCCGGCAGGCCAGGCCATGGCCGCCCGGCCCGAACACCACCGAACGGTGCCCGGGAATCGTCACCGGTCCGGGCGGCTGCATCGCCAGGCCGTCGCAGCCGGGCGAGGCGGCGCCGATCAGGACCACCTTGTTCCCGGTCTGGTTGACGAGGGTGAAGCCGACACGCCCGGGCTCGCCATCTGCGCCGGTCTGCAGGCGCCGATCGGTCAGCAGCAGCGCCGCCGGCACCGCGGTCGGACTGTCCGCCGTGCAGATCGGTGGCGACTCGGCTTCGGGCGTCGCCCCCGGCGCCGCGTCGGCCGCCGCCGGCGCCAGCACCGCCAGCAGGGTGGCCACCGCCCTGATCAAGGACGCGGGGCGCGCCGCAGATGCGGGCGCGCCCGATCCCAGACCTGCAGGCCTTTCAGCGCCAGGTCGGCCATCGCCGGCAGCAGGCGCGGCTGCATCAGCTCGGGATCGAACGCGCTCATGCGCCTGGCATTCTCGCGGTAGCAATCCTCGACGAAGCCGCGGAACGAGAAGCCGTCGAGGAACATGTTGGCCTGGGTGACCGCGAAATCCTTGCCGTCGTTCGGCTCCTGTCCGCGCTTGACCATGCCGAGCAGGCGCTTGCCGGCGCGGCTGTAGAACCGCGTCGACTTGAGCGCGCGACGCGCCGCACCCAGCCCACGCTGCTTCTCGCGCCACGCCATGTAGTTGATGAAGAACACGATGTGCCGGGTCTCCTCGAACATCAGCACGTCGAAGATCTGGAACATGCCCTCCGGCAGGAATTTCGACTCGCGCGCGGTCTTGAAGGCGCCGAAGCCGAGGAACGCGTCGAGGCACTCGCCGAAGCCGAAATCGATGAAGGCGGTTTCCAGATCGGCCGGGAACGACTCCATCGGCTGGGCGTGCGCGTCGATGCCGTAGCGCTCGATCATGACCCGGATCAGGTCGGCGTGGCGCCGCTCCTCGAGCCCCTGCAGCGCCACCGCCTCGCGCACCACCGGATCGGCGACCTGCGGCGTGAAGGCATCGACGATCGCGCCCGCGCGCCGTTCGGTATGATAGACCTCTTGCCAGAACGGCACCCCGCGCAGCCGGGCGAGTTCCTCCTCGGTGAGCTCCGGCCAGGGCAGCGTCTCCGGGTCGTACTCCTGGTAGGTGTCGATGAACTGCTTGCAGAAGAATGCCTTGTGGTCTGCCGAACCGGCCATGAGCCGGGCTCCGTCGCGGCTCATGCCGCGGCTTCCTGCACCGCGCGCGCCGATCTGCGCGGCATGAACCGCAGCGCCAGCCGCACCAGGCTCGGCATGGTGGTGGGACGCAGCAGCCGCCGGTCGTATCCGGCGAAGCGCCGGTCGTTCTCCGACAGGCACAGCGCCATCAGCTCCGGCACGCTCATCTCGACATCTGCCACCGCCTTGGTGCCGTTCACGGTGAAGTTGTTGTCCTGCGCGATCTCCTTCCCGTCGGCGTCCATCGACTTGGCGAGCCCGATCCGCTCCCAGCCGAGAAACACCCACACCGCCGCGACACGCGCCTCGAACCATGGCCGGCGCCACAGCGGCATGGTGCGGCGGTGCCAGGCGAGCCAGTTGGCGAACAGCAGGATGTGCCTGCATTCCTCCTGCATCACCGGCTCGAACGTCTCGATCAGCTCGGGCGGGAAGATCCCGGAGCGATGCGCCATCGCGAACAGGCCGAAGGCGAAGAAGCTGTCGATGCACTCGGAGAAACCGGTGACCAGGTAGGCCCATTCCGGGTCGCGCGGCTCGACGTAGGGCGGCTCCGGGGCGAGCTTGATGTCGTACGCCTCCACCAGCTTCGACAGCACCTCCTTGTGGCGGTTCTCCTCCCATCCGTTGCGCGCGATGGTGTCGCGCATCTCCGGGTCGCGGATGGTCGCGGCATAGGCGGCCATCCGCATCCTCGCCTTGCCTTCGGTCTGCACGGCGATGTCCCAGATCGGCAGGGAGACGATGCGCTGCAGCGTCTCGGCGTCCAGCTTCGGCCAGTCGATCACCGACGGCTTGTACGGGTTGAACGTGTCCTGGAACATCGCGCAGACGGCATGCTTGTGCGCCTCGCTGCCCGGCACCAGGCGGCCCTGATGCGGGCTGGTCCAGTGCCGGGCGACGCGGTCCGCCTCGCGGATGGTGCCGGCATCGACGCCGTGCGGCGAGAGGGGGACGGGATCGGAGGCGTTCATGGTTCCGGCATCCTTTGGGGGTGGCGCAGTCGGCGCCGATCGGCGGTCATGGGCGCAGGCTAGGGTAACTCCGAGCGAGCGTGAACGCGCAGGGGCTACAGGCCGTGGCTCATGTCCATGGCAGGCGCGGCGCCGTGCGCCGGTGCCGGACCCTGGCCTGGGCCCTGGCCTGGACCCTGGGCGCCGGCACTTCCGACCCGCACCGTGGTGCTCACAGCGCCGGCATGGCGGAAATGCAGCGTGATCGGGAAGGTCTGCCCGCGACCGAGCGGCTGCTTCATGTCCTCGAGCATGATGTGGTCGCCCGCGGGATCCAGCCTCACGGTCTCGCCGGCGGCGATCGGCAGGTCGGCGAGCGGACGCATGGTCATCACGTTCCCCTCCATGCTCATCCGGTGCAGCCGCGCGTGCGCCGCCGCCGGCGTGTCGGCGCCGACCAGGGCGTCCGCCGCACCCTGGTTGACGATGGTCAGATAGACGCCCCCGGTCTCCGTCGACATGGTCGCCCGCGACCAGGCATCGCGGAGCTGGACCGGCGGCGACGCGGCGGCCGCGAGCGGCAACCAGGCCAGGGCGGTCAGCAGCAGGGCAGGGCGGAGCAGTGTCATGAGGCGGGCTGTTCCTTGCGCATGGCGGTTTCGATCGAGGCCGCCATCGTCTCTCCGGTGCCGGCGGCATCGATGGTCGCGGCCTTGTGGCCGTCCGGAGCCATCAGATAGACCACCGAGCTGTGGTCCATCGAATAGTCGTTGGGCCCGGGACCGGTGCGGTGCGGCGCGTAGTAGATGCCATAGCCGGCGGCCGCCTCCGCGATCTGCGCCGCGGTCCCGGACAGTCCGGTCAGGGACGGCGAGAACATCGCCGTGTAGCGCGCCATCACCGACGGGGTGTCGCGCGCCGGATCGACGGTGATGAACAGAGGCTGCACCAGGCCGGCGTTCCTGCCCAGCCTGTCGAGCGCATCGGTCATGTTGGCGAGCGTGGTCGGACAGACGGCCGGGCAGTGGGTGTAGCCGAAATAGATCAGCAGATATTTCCCCGGCCAACTGCGTTCGGTCACCTTCCTGCCGGCGCCGTCCTCGAGCTGGAACGGGCCGCCGACCACCGTCATCAGGATCGGCCGCACCGGCGTCTGCAGATAGGGCACGACGACGCACAGGCCCATCACCATCAGCAGGAGCGGCACGATCAGGAACAGGAGGCTCGGGACGCCCTGGCTCTGGGTGCCTGGAGCGGCCGGTCGCTGCGTGTGCTGCATGGGTCCTCGGCCTGCCGTCGCCTGCGGTTTTGCGGCTCAGTCGATCTCCAGATCGTCCGTGCTGCCGACTTCGACAACCCCTTCGATGTCGCCGAGCCTGGCGATCAGGTGCGACAGCGGGCGCTTTCCCTTCACCCGGAGGGTCAGCCCGACCACGCCGTCCGCCACGCCGTCCGCCAGGACGTGCTCCCCGGCGTGCTCCCCGGCGCGCGCCTCGCCCAAGGTCTCCGCACCGGTCTGGCGCACCTGCGAGATGGCGAAGCGCAGCTCGGTGCAGGCGACCAGGATGACGCGCAGCAATCCGCGCCCGTCCCGATAAGCGAGATGGATCTCGTGGCTGGTTCGCCGGGTGCCGCGAAGGCGACGCACGATCGCCGGGAACCCGAGCATGATGATGAAATGGCCGATCACGGTGGCGACCGCGAGCACGATCAGGCCGGCGCCGCACGCCATGCCGATCGCCGCCGTCAGCCAGACCGACGCCGCCGTGGTCAGGCCGCGCACGATGTCGCGCCGCATGAAGATCACGCCGCCGCCGATGAAACCGATCCCGGACACCACCTGCGCCGCCACCCGCGACGGGTCGAGCACCACCTGCGACCGGGCCAGCACGTCGTCGAAGCCGTATTTCGACACCAGCATGAACAACGCCGCCGAGACGCCCACCAGCGTGTAGGTCCGCACGCCGGCGCTCTTCTGCCTGATCTCGCGCTCGATCCCGACCAGCGCCGACAGCACGAAGGCCAGCGACAGCTCGCCGAGCTGGAGCCAGCCCTGGCCCGATCCGGCGCCCACGCCTGCTCCCACTCCAGGCCAAATCACGGCAGTGCTGCGATGCCGGTGATCTCCACCCGCCAGGCCGGATCGGCCAGCCCGGCCTGGATGGTCATCCGTGCCGGCCGGTGCGCCGGGTCGAGCCAGTCGTCCCAGGCCTGGTTCATCGCGCCGTAATCGGCGAGGTCCGCCAGCACCACCTGCATCGACAGCATCCTGGTCTTGTCGGTGCCCGCCTCGGCCAGCAGCGCGTCGATCTGCCGCAGCACGTCCGCGGTCTGGCCGCGCGCATCGGCGCCAGGATCGTCCGGCACCTGGCCGGCCAGATAGACCAGCCCGCCATGCACCACCGCGCCGGACAGGCGCGCCTCCGGCTGCAACCTGACGATCGTCACCGGCGCGCGATCCTGGGCGCGGTGTCGATCAGCGCCGCCGCGTAGGGATGGTTCGGTTGGGCTATCATCCGCATGGTGTCGGCCATCTCCACGATCTCTCCCTGCCTGAGCACCGCGATCCGGTCGGCCAGCCAGCTCACCGCGGCGATGTCGTGGCTGATGAACAATGTGGCCAGCCGCTCGCTGCGCGCGAGATCGCGCAGCAGCGTCAGCAGCGTCGCCTGGGTCGAGACGTCGAGCGCGGAGGTCGGCTCGTCCAGCACGATGATGTCCGGCCGCGTCGCCAGCGCCCTCGCCACCGCCACCCGCTGCGCCTGTCCGCCGGAGATCTGTCCGGGAAACCTGTCCGCCAGCGACGGGTCCAGCCCCACCTTGGCCAGCAGCGACGCCACCTCGCGCGCCAGGCGGTCTTTGTCGCGCATGCCGACCAGCCGCAGCGGCTCGGCCAGCGTCTCGCGCACCCTGAGGCGCGGATTGAGCGATTCGCGCGGGTCCTGGAACACCGGCTGGATGCGCCGCCTGGCGCGACGCAACGCCTCGCGCGGCAGCGCGGCCAGGTCCTGCCCGTCGAGCAGGATCCGCCCCTGGTAGGGCAGCATCTGCAGGATCGCCCGCCCCAGCGTCGACTTGCCCGATCCGCTCTCGCCAACGATGCCCAGGCACTCGCCGCGCCGCAGCTCCAGCGAAACCTCCGACAGCGACGGCGCCGCATCGCCGTAGCGCACCGTGACGTGCTCCAGCGCGAGCAACGGCGCCGTCCCCCCGGCCTCGAACGCCGCCGCCGCATGCCCGGCTTCCAGCAGTGGCGCCGGCTGCGGATACAGGCAGGCGGCCGCCTCGCCGGCATCGCCGACCGGCGGCGGATAGGCGACCTCGCACGGCGCCTGCGCATAGGCGCAGCGCGGCGCGAACCGGCAGCCCGGCGGACGCCGCGCCGGATCCGGCAGCAGCCCGGGAATGCCGTGCAGCGACGCCTGGCCGAGCCGCGGCACCGCCCCGAGCAGCGCCTGGCTGTAGGGATGCCGGGGTGCCGCGAAGAACCGTCGCGCCGCGCCCCATTCCACCGCCCGCCCGGCATACAGCACCGTCAGCCGGTCGGCATGGTCGGCGACGATCGACAGATCGTGGGTGATGAACAGCACGCCCAGCCCATGGCTGCGCCGCAGCCCGGCCAGCAGCGCCAGGATCTGCCGCGCCACCAGCGGATCGAGCCCGGTGGTCGGCTCGTCGGCGATCAGCAGCTTCGGATCGCAAGCCAGCGCGGCTGCGATCATCACCCGCTGGCGCTGGCCGCCGGAGAACTGGTGCGGATAATCGTCCAGCCGGCGGGCGGGATTCGGGATGCCGACCTCGCCCAGCAGGTCGATCGCCCGCACCCGCGCCTGCGCGGCGCTGCCGCCGGCATGCAGGCGATGCCCGTCCGCCACCTGCGCGCCGATCGTCCGGGTCGGGTTGAGCGCGGAGAGCGGGTTCTGGAACACCATGCCGATCCGGCCGCGCAGCGCCCGCATCCGCCGCTCGTCCTGCGCCAGCAGGTCGATGCCGTCGAACCGGACCACTCCCTCGGTGGTGCCGCCCGGCGGCAGCAGACGCATCGCCGCCAGCGCCGCGATGGTCTTGCCGGAACCGCTCTCGCCGACCAGGGCCGTCATCTCGCCCGGCTGCACCGTCAGATCGAGCTGCTCCAGCACCGTCACCGGCCGGCCGCTTCCGTGCGACGGCAGGCCGACGCCGAGCCGCTCCAGCGACAGGATCGGCGCGCTCATCGTCCGCCGCCCTGGCGCGCCAGCAGGCCCTGTCCGATCAGCGACGCCGACAGCAGCGAGGCGAAGATCAGCAGCCCGGGCGGCAGGATCAGCCACCACGGATCGAGCGCCACAAGCTGCAGCGCGCTCTCCAGCAGCCCGCCCCAGCTTGTCTGCGGCGGCTGCACGCCCAGCCCCAGGAACGACAGCGCCGACAGCACCAGCACCATGTCGCCGACCAGGAAGGTGAAGTTCACCGCCAGCACCGGCGCCATCACCCGCAGCAGATGCGTGGTGGCGACATGGAACAGGCCGGCGCCCATCTGGCGCGACGCCTGCACGTAATCCCGGTCGCGCACCGCCCGCGTCTCGTTGCGCACCAGCCGCGCCAGCGGCGGCCAGGAGATCAGCCCGAGCAGCAGGATCAGCGACGGCGTCGACAATCTCAGGATTGCCGCGAAGAAGATCAGCACCACCAGCCCGGGCAGCGCCAGCACCGCATCCAGCAGCCGCATCAGCACCGCATCCGCCCAGCGCGGCGCCAGTCCGGACGAGAGCCCGTAGATCAGCCCGGCCAGGAAGGTGATCACCGCGCCGGGGATCGCCACCAGCAGCGTCGCCCGTCCTGCATCGAGCACGCGCGCCAGGTTGTCGCGTCCGATCTCGTCGGTGCCGAGCGGAAACCGTGCCGACGGATGCGCCAGCGGCGATACCGGATTGAGCGCATACGGATCGGCGGTCCAGACCAGCGGCAGCGCGAAGCACAGCGCCAGGATCAGAACCGCCAGCAGCAGGCCGCCCAGCAGCGCTCCCCGCGGCAGCGATCGGCGCGACAGCAGGCGGGCCGCCACGCCGTCACGCATAGCTCACCCTGGGATCCAGCAGCCCGTTGACGAGATCCGCCAGCAGGTTGCCCAGCACCGTCAGCACCCCGATCACCAGCACGATGCCGATCAGCACCGGATAATCCTGGCCGATCGCCGACTGCCACAGCAGCCAGCCCAGCCCGGGATAGGAGAACACCGTCTCGGTGACGATGCCGCCGGCGAAGATCGTCGGCAGCGACAGGCCGAGGATCGTCACCAGCGGCCGCAGCGCGTTGCGCAGCACGTCGCCGAACAGGATGCGCAGCGGCGAGGCGCCGCGCGCGGCGGCAGAGCGCACATAGTCGCGTCCCAGCTCCTCGTGCACCGATTGCGCGAAATAGCGCGACAGCACCGGCACCGTCAGCAGCGTGATGGTCGTCGCCGGCAGTGCCAGATGCGACAGCGCGGCGCCGAACGTCTGATGGTCCAATCGAAGATCCTCGAGCCCTCCGGCCGGGAACCAGCCCAGCCCCATCGAGAGCCACAGGATCAGCAGCGTGCCGACGAAGAAGGACGGCAGCGCATACAGCCCGAGCTCGATCGCGCCGATGATCCGTCCGGCGCCGCGCGCATGATAGACGCCATGGATCATGCCGAGCCCCAGCGCGATCGCCAGGCTTGCGGTCAGCGACACGAGCTGCAGCAGGATGGTGTTCTTTTCGTAGGAGACCAGCAGAGTCCCGACCGGCTGGTTCGACAGATAGGAGCTGCCGAGATGCAGATGCGCCAGCGCCCACAGCCAGCGCAGATATTGCCGCCACAGCGGCAGATCGAGCCCGAATTCGTGATTGATCGCCGCCACCGCGTCTGGTTTCGCGCCGGGCCCGAGGATCGAGTAGGCCGGGCCGCCCGGCGTGAGATGGCTCAGCACGAACGCGATCGTGGTCAGCAGCAGCAGCGACAGTGCCGCGCTGCCGAGGCGTCGCCTAACCAGCCGGAGCATGGTCGCCTCCGGTCGGGCAGGCCAAAGGCGGCGACAGCGTCAGCAGCTCCGCCGACCACATGCCGTTCGGACCGAGAAAGTCGCTGACGCCGCCGATGCCCGGTCGCACCAGCACCTGCGGCGTACCGCCCGGCAGATAGAGATGCGGCGCGTTCTCGGCGGCGTAATCCTGCGTCGCGTGCAGCGGACCGTCGCCCGAGCCGAACATGACGGCGCGATTGAGCGCGTCCATGGTCGGATCGCGGAAGTGGCCGTAGTTCTCGGTGCCGTCCGACGAGAAGAAATCGTGCACGTCCGGATAGGTCGGGATCGACCAGTTCATCAGCACCATCTGCCAGTCATGGCCGTTGCCGGCCAGGATCGCCAGCAACTGGTTGAAGCCGATCAGTTGCAGCGAGATGTCGATGCCGATGCGGCGAAGATCGCGCTGGATGATCTGCGCCATCAGCACCCCGTTGGGACTTTCCGGCGCGGTCTGGAGGGTGATTGCCAGGCGCTTGCCGTCCTTCGCCATGATGCCGTCCGCACCCGGCGCCCAGCCATCCTTCAGCAACAGGGCGCGCGCGGCGTCCGGATCGAACGACAGGTCCGGGTAGCCGGCGCGGGCCTTGTCGGATTGCAGGTCCTGCATCGCCGACGGTACCGGCCCGTGATCGATCGCGGCGCGCCCATGGAAGACGAGAGCGATGATCTCCTTCTGGTCGATCGCGCGGGTGATCGCGCGGCGCACCGACAGGTCGGCGAGATACGGCGCCGTCGCCGACCTGAAATTGAAGTAGCCGTCGCCATAGGTGTAGTGCGGCGACGGCGTGACGACGCTGAAGCCCGGCAGGCGCTTGGCGAAGTCCGACAACAGGAACGGGATGTTGGCCATGTCCAGGCTCCCCGCCCGCAATTGCTCGAGCGCGGTGTTGCCGGTCGGGAACGAGACCACCAGCCGGCGGACCTCCGGCTTGTGGCCGCCATAGAGCGGGTTCGCGTCCAGGACGATATGGCGGCCGAAGGCGAACGACTTCAGCAGGAACGGCCCGTCGGAGACGCTGAACAGCGTCGGATCGTTCTGCCGGCGCCGCAGCTCGACCGCGTCCAGTCCGGCGAAGACGTGCTTCGGCAGCGGGAAGAACAGATTGCCGAGCCCGGCCGAGACGAACCAGCGCGGATTGACCTTGCGCGTCATCCGCAGCGCGACCTGGTGCGGCGACACCGCCCGCCAGGACGCGATCAGCGTCGGCATCCCGCCGGTGCCGAAATAGACGTAGCGCGGACCCAGCGTGCGGACGAGATCGAGGGTGAAGACCAGGTCTTCCGCGGTCACCGGCACCCCGTCCGACCACCGCCAATCGTGCAGGGTGACGAGAAAGCTTTCCCCGTCATCCTGCGTCGTGACCGACTCGGCGAGCCCGCGGGTCGGGTCCGGCTGTCCATGTTCGTCGATCCAGACCAGCGGCCGGTAGAGCAGGTCGATCACCTCGTGGGCATAGAGCCCGGTGGTCAGCATCGGATTGAGGGAATTGATCCCGGCCGGCGCGCTGGCGCCGAGGCCGGTCGGCAGGATCACCGTGCCGCAGCCAGCCTCCTCGGCACTGCAGGGCATGGCGGTCGCCATGCAGGACAGGAAAGCGGCAAGCGCCAGGCGAGCGAGGATCACGAACCTCGCTCTACCCCATGCCGAGCGCGCATGCCACCTCCGCTTTCAGCGCGGGCAGCACCTCGGTGGTGAACCAGGGATTGCGCGCCTCCCATACCCCGGTCCGCCAGGACGGGTGCGGCAGCGGGAACACGCCCGGCAGATGGCGCCGGAAGTCGCGCACCCGATCGGTCATCGCCCCCGGTCCCAGCACGTGCCGCTGCGCATAGCCGCCGATCAGCAGCGTCAGCCTGAGCCCGGTCAGATGCGACAGCACCCGGTCGCGCCATAACGGCGCGCATTCCGGTCGCGGCGGGCAGTCGCCGCCGTTCGGCAGCCGGCCCGGATAGCAGAACCCCATCGGCAGGATCGCCACCTGCGCGGTGTCGTAGAACACCGCCTTGTCCAGCCCGAGCCAGTCGCGCAGCCGGTCGCCGGACGCGTCCCAGAATGACAGGCCCTTCTGGTGCACCTTGGTTCCCGGCGCCTGGCTGGCGATCAGCACGCGCGCGGTGGTCGAGACATGCAGGATCGGCCGCGGCCCGAGCGGCAGATCTGCCGCGCAGACCCGGCACGCCCTGATGTCCGCCACCAGCCGGTCCAGCCGCGCCTGCGCCGGATCGCTCATCCGCCGAGCAGCTCGTCCACCAGCGCCGGCACCAGTAGGGTCGCCGGGCCGGTACGGCACGCATCGAACCGGCTGCTCACGTCGGACGGCTCCAGGTTCAGTTCCAGCGTCTCCGCCCGCTCGCCGGCGATCGTCACGAATCCCGCGGCCGGATAGACCGTTCCGGAGGTGCCGATCGACACGAACAGGTCGCAGCGCGCCAGCGCCCGCTCGATCTCGTCCATGTGCAGCGGCATCTCGCCGAACCACACCACGTCCGGCCTGAGCGCCGCCCGGCCGCAGGCGGGGCAAGGCGTGTCGGTCTCGGTCGGCCCGGTCCAGGCCGGCGTCGCGTGGCAGACGGTGCAGCGCGCGCGGTTCAGCGCGCCATGCATTCGCAGCAGCCGGGTCGAACCGGCGCGCTCGTGCAGGTCGTCGACGTTCTGGGTCACCAGCAGAACGTCGCCGGCGAACGCCCGCTCCAGCCGTGCCAGCGCCAGATGCGCCGCGTTGGGCTGGACGCCGGGGAGCTGCGCCCGTCTGGCATTGTAGAAGGCATGGACCCGCGCCGGATCCCGCGCGAACGCCTGCGGCGTGGCAACGTCCTCGATCCTGACCCGGTCCCAGATCCCGCCGGCATCGCGGAACGTGTCGAGACCGGATTCCCGGCTGATCCCGGCGCCGGTCAGGATGACGATGTGCCCTGGCCGCCGGCCTGGCCATCCTGGCGGCATCCGCCCGCCCTTACGGCTCCGCCGTCACCGGCGGCCGCACGCCGAGGGTGAACAGCACGATCCGTTCGCCGTTACGGGCGAAATACAGCGCGCACGGCACATGCACCCCGTCGGTGAGCGGCTGCTTCGCCTGGGTCAGCGCGAACGACGCGGTGACCGGCTGCGGCTTGCCGTCGAGCGCCGGCGGCAGGTCGAGACCGGCCTGGCTGCCGCGCTGGGCAGCGCCCGCCTGCTCCTGCGCCGGGTTCGGTCCCATCACGTCCTGATGCTGGGTGACGTTGTCCAGCGCGACCTGCCCGGAGGCCGGACATTCGGCGCGGATCACCCGGTCGGCCAGGTCGCCGTGATTGACCAGGATGGTCTGCAAAGTGGCGCTGGAATGCGCCGCATCGGCGGTGCCCCAGGACGGCCCGACCTCGATCGGCCCTGCGACCTCGCCTGCCGCCAGCGCCGCCGCCGGCAGGCAGAGCGGCGCGAGCAGCAGAAACCAGACCCTGGCGGTCCTAGGATAGGGCATAATCGACCTCCTCGGTGTAGACCGGCTGATCCGGGCCGGGCTGCGAGCTGTACAAGATGAAACGGTCGATTTCGACCGGCTCGGAACGCAACAGGTTGTGCGCCTGCACCCAGCCCGCCAGGGCGGCCGGCGCCACCTGGTCGACGCGGGCGAGCGCGATATGCGGCTGGAACCGCCTCTTGTCGGCCGGCAGCCCGGTGCGCTGCAGCGCGGTCTCGATCTTGGCCTGCAGATGGTCGAGCCGGTCGTCGCGGGCGATTCCGGCCCAGAGCGCCATCGCCCGGGCGCCGCCGCGCCCGTTGCGCTCGAGCACCCCGGTGCCGCGCAGCGCCAGCCCGAACCGCCGCCCGCGCAGGGCGCCGAGCGCGCAGTCGATCTCATCGGCGACGTCGCCGCGCACCTCGCCGATGAAGCGGAGCGTCAGATGCAGGTTCTCCGGCGCCGTCCAGCGGGCGCCGTTGAGCCCCCCGCACAGCCCCGCCAGCGTCTCGCGGACCGTCCACGGCAAGGCGACGGCGACGAACAGCCGCATGTCAGAGCGGCCTGCGCTGCCGCGCGAACAGCAGCATCACCGCGGCCAGCACCGCCAGCAGGATCGTCGTTCGGCCCGGACGATCGGACGCGGCAGCCGGGGCGGAGCGGGCGCGAATCATGGCGGACGAATTCCAGCCTCGGGCAGTGCGCTCGAACGGTGCCTCCGCCCCGACGGCCGGTCAATCGCCCACCTGACGCCGATTTAACCCGCCGAATCGTGTCAGCGTTTTGCTGCGCCGGTGCCCGTCCTTGACCTGCCTGCGCGAACCGCCAACATACAGGCTCGACGGGTAGGGATGTCCCGACCGCACAGGAAACGAGTGATCATGGCCTTCGTCCCCGACTATCGCACCAGCTCCCGCGCCACCGGCGCCGGCGCCCAGGCCGGGACAGTCGATCTCGGACTGCGCGCCTACATGCTGCGCGTCTATAACTGGATGGCCTCGGGCCTGGTCCTGACCGGCATCGTCAGCTACGGCGTCGCGCACTCCCAACTAGCCGCCTTGTTCCATCAGACCGTGATGCTGCCGTCCGGCAACGTCGCGATCCGTCCAACCGGGCTCGGCCTGATCTCGATGTTCCTGCCGCTGGCGTTCGTGCTGGTGCTGAGCTTCGGCATCAACAAGCTGTCGCGCCAGGCCGCCCAGGCCCTGTTCTGGGCCTTCTGCGCCGCCATGGGCATCAGCCTGACCAACATCTTCTTCATCTATACCGACCAGTCGATCGTCCGCGTGTTCTTCATCACCGCCGGCACGTTCGGCGCCATGAGCGCCTGGGGCTACACCACGAAGAAGGACCTGACCGGCTTCGGTTCGTTCCTCATCATGGGCATGATCGGCATCTTTCTCGCCATGCTGGTGAACATCTTCCTGCAGAGCCCGGCCCTGCAGTTCGGCATCTCGATCCTGGGCGTGCTGATCTTCACCGGCCTGACCGCCTACGACACGCAGCGGATCAAGTGGAACTACGCCCAGTTCGCCCATTACGAGGGCGCCGACGGCGCCGCCAAGCGCAGCGTCTACGATGCGCTGACGCTGTATCTCAACTTCATCAACCTGTTCACCTTCCTCCTCCAGCTCACCGGCAGCCGCAACAACAACTGATCCTGTCCGGCCGAGACGCGACATCGACCCCCGGTCCGCGCGACCGGGGGTTTTTTATGGCCCCCATCGTAATCCTGCTGTTCGAGGAACAGGCTGGCCCGCATACTGGCTCGTTGCAAAATGCGAGCGGAATCCCATGCGTCGAGCCGTCCTTGCCCCCTTCCTGCTGTTCGGTGCCGCAGGCTCCCTGCCGAGCCCGGCGAACGCCGCCGGCGTGATCGGCAGCAGCAACGTCGCGCCGATCGAGCCCAACGTCGCCGTGCCGGCCGAGACGCCCTGCGTCGTCACCCTGGTCAGCAACGCCACCTTCGGCGGCGATCCGGTGAATTTCGCCTATGCCCCGCCCGCCGCCTGTCCCGGGCCGTGGGCCAAGGTGGTGCTCAGCACCGACGTGTCGCTGAATGCCGGCCGGCAGTTCGACCGCACCGCGGTGATCTATATCGGCGGCGTGCCGGTGCTGTTCGGCACCACCGCGGAGCCGCGCGCGGCGCTGGCGCCGTCCTGGCACGTCGAGCGCGACATCACCGACGACACCGCCATGCTGAAATCGCCCCAGTCCGGCTACGTGCTGATGGGCAACTACCAGGACAGCACCTACACCAGCACCATCACCGCCAATGCCAGGCTGCTGTTCTATCCGGCGACCAGGGCCTATCCGGCGCCGGCCACCCCGGACCTGGTGGTACCGCTGAACAGCGACCCGAACGCCGGCACCGCGACGCTGAACACCGCCGCCGACACGCTGTCGCGCACCGGCATCCTGCCGTCCAACGTCGAGAAGGCGCGCCTGGACGTGTTCCTGCAGAGCCAGTCCAACGACGAGTTCTGGTACACCTGCGTGCCGGACGCCTACGCCACCGCGCTGGAGAGCTGCGGCGGCGGCGCCTTCCGCGAGGGGCTGGTCTCGGTCGACGGCGTGCCCGCCGGCGTCGCGCCGATCTATCCCTGGATCTACACCGGCGGCATCGACCCCTATCTGTGGGAGCCGATCCCAGGCGTGCAGACCCTGGCCTTCGCGCCGACCAGCGTCGACCTGACCCCGTTCGCCGGCGTGGTCGATGACGGCAAGCCGCACACGCTCTCGGTCTCGGTCGCCGGCGCCAACCAGCATTTCGCCGCCACCGGCACGCTGTATCTGACCCTCGACCATCACGCCACGGCGCTGCGCGGCGCGGTGACGCGCAACACCCTGACCGCCGCCGCACCCGTGGTCACCGCCAACATCGTCCAGGCCGGTGGCGAGGCCAGCGGCACGATCGATACCAGATCCACCCACGATTACAGCATCAGCGGCTATCTGCTCACCTCGCACGGGCCGGTGGTCACCACCGTCGCGCAGCACGGCACCTTCTCCAACCGGCAGACGCTCGACGTCACCAGCCTGATCGACGACCAGGCGATCGTGCAGCGCACCGACACCCTGACCACCGTCACCACCAGCGACGCGTCCGGCAGGAAGACCGTCGTCACCGCCAGCGCCTACCCGCTGGACGTCAAGTACGACTATGTCCAGGCCGCCGACGGCAGCGCCACGCAGGTCACCACGGTGCGGCAGGTGCTGGATGCCGGAAAGGTCTCGCTGGTCGACGGTCTGCCGGTCGCCGCCAGCGCGGTGATCGAGACCAGGACCCCCACCGACACGCTTTCGTTCAACAGCGCCGGCGCGGTGACAGGCCATGCCGGCACCGACAAGGCGTCCTACCTCTCGGGCGACACCAGGACCGGCTGCCTGACCAACCGCGAGACCGCCACCAACAGCGTCTTGAGCACGATGAGCAGCACCAGCGCCTGCGACATCCTGGGAGAGACCACCAGCCTCAACGCCCTGACCGGCGGCAGATAGACGCCAAACCAACAACGGCCCGGGATCGCTCCCGGGCCGACGTTGTTCAGACGACCGTTCAGACGATGGTCTTGAGATAGTCCGCCAGCTTGACCGCCGCCGCGTTCTTGTCGATGCGCTCCAGCGCGCCGAGCTCGGCCGCCAGACGGTCCATCGCCGCCTCGTAGATCTGGCGCTCGGAGAAGCTCTGGTCGGGCTGGCCGGAATTGCGGTGCAGGTCGCGCACCACCTCGGCGATCGCCAGCGGATCGCCGGAATTGATCTTCGCCTCGTACTCCTGCGCCCGCCTCGACCACATGGTGCGCTTGATCCGCGCGCGGCCCTTCAGGATCGCCAGCGCCTCGTCGAACAGCTTGCGGGTCGCGAGCTTGCGCAGCCCTGCGCTCTTGGCCTTCGCCACCGGGACCCGCAGCGTCATGCGGTTCTCCTCGAAGGTGATGTGGATCAGCTCGAGCTTGTGCCCGGCGATCTCCTCGGTGGCGATCCGCTCCACCTTGCCGACGCCATGGGTCGGATAGACCACATGATCGCCCTCGGCGAACGGCTCGTCATCCTTGGGCTTGCGCGCGGCGACGGGCCGGGGTTTGCTGTCCTCCGCATCGTCGTCGTCCTCCTCCGCTTCGATCGCACCGGTCTCGAGCGGCGCCTCGGATCCGGTCTCGACCGCGTCGGCGTCGCCTTGAGCGCGCAGACCGTGGTCGCGGGCAGGTTTGTGCGGTTGGGTCGCGGTTTTGCTCAGCACGTGCTTGCTGTCTCCTGTTCGATCCGTGCTCGGTGTCGCGCGAGGCACCTTCTGTCCACCGGACGGCCTGGTGCCGGTCTCGGGACGGAGAGCGAGGCGGGTTGTATCGGTGTTCTCCGATAGCACGGAAACCCGGTTTCCGGAACAGGGCTCAGCCGAGCCGTTCGAACAGGTCCGGCGTGAGAGCCTGCTCCGGCGCCGTCGTGTCATCGAAGCGCGACACGCTGACCCCCAGCAGCCGCACGCTCAGGCGGAACGGGAACACGCCGCGCAGCAGGCCGGTCACCGCGCTCGCCAGGCCGGCTCTGCCGGCGAACCCCCGCTCCGACGAGGCCGCGCGGGTGATCAGGCTGAAATCGGAGAACTTGACCTTCAGCGTCACTGTCCGCGCCGCCAAGCCGCCGCGCTCGGTCCCGGCCCACACCTTGTCGATGATCGGTGCCAGCGCCGCCAGCGCTTCGTCGAACCCGACCAGGTCGCGCGAGAAGGTATTCTCCGCCCCCAGCGACTTGCGCGGCCGGTCGGTCACCACCGGCCGGTCGTCCAGCCCGCGGGCGATGGCATGATAGTGCGGACCCGCTTTGCCGAAATGCCGCACCAGGAACGGCAGCGTGCAGGCCCGCAGATCGAGCCCGGTCTCGATCCCCA
Organism: uncultured Rhodospirillales bacterium; assembly: GCA_903844135.1. Lineage (GTDB taxonomy): Bacteria > Pseudomonadota > Alphaproteobacteria > Acetobacterales > Acetobacteraceae > Lichenicola. Next base: position 118,092 of record CAIMSN010000096.1, read on the forward strand.
GGCCGCGCATCTTCGCCGCCGTCACCGGTCCCACCCCATGGAACTTCGCCACGTCGAGCGCCTCGACGAAGCCCGGCCCCAGCGCCGGGGTGATCACGAACAGCCCGTCCGGCTTGCGATGGTCCGACGCCAGCTTGGCCAGGAACTTGTTGTAGGAGACGCCGGCCGACGCGGTGAGGCCGGTCTCGTCCCTGATCCTGGCCCTGATCTCGCGGGCGATCGCGGTCGCCGAGCCCAGCGCCCGCTTCGGCTCGGTCACGTCCAGATAGGCCTCGTCCAGGGAGAGCGGCTGGATCAGGCCGGTATAATCCTCGAAGATCGCCCGCACCTGCCGCGACACCGCCTTGTAGACGTCGAACCGGGGCGGCACGAACACCAGTGCGGGACACAGCCGGCGCGCCGTGACCGAGGGCATCGCCGACCTGACCCCGAACCGGCGCGCCTCGTAGCTGGCCGCCGCCACCACGCCGCGCTCGCGCGAGCCGCCGACCGCCACCGGCCGGCCGCGCAGCTCGGGCGCGTCGCGCTGCTCCACCGACGCATAGAACGCGTCCATGTCCACATGCAGGATGCGGCGAGTCTCGGCAGGCCAGGCCATCGTCGGGGCGGCAGGTCTTAGAGCGCGTCGCGGCGGGCGAACAGTGCAGGGGCGACCTGTCGCGCCTCGCGAACGATCCCTGCCAGCTCTGCCGTCTTCAGCACGCCGTCCTCCACCCCACCTGCCCGACGATCATCGTCAGCGACACATCGCTCTCCCCGACCGCATGCACAAGCGTGTGGTGCGGGCGGAGGGGACCGACATGGTCGGCGGTCCGGCGCTGGCGCATCGTCGCAGATCAGCGCAGGTCGCGGCCCGCAGGACCATCGCACCGTGACGCGCGGCCCTCAGCGCATCGCCGTTTCCGACGACGGCACCATCGCGGGCAGGATGAATCCGAAGGTCGGGTAGGCTGTCCGGCCGATGCCGCGCGACGGTCGCCACCACACGCGCACCAGGCTCCAATCGTTGTCCGCCGACACGTCGATCACCGGCACGTCGCGGTCGATCCGGCCCGGCTCCCAGTTGGCATGGTCGATGCGGATCTCGCGTGCGGCCACCAGCCGCCGCACCACCGCCACATGCCCGTCCCGCATCGCCCGGCTCGGCCGGAACACCAGCACGGCACCCGGCGCCGGCCGGTCCGCGTGCGCATAGCGGCCGTCCGACTGACGCCACCACGCCGCCGCGTCGCCCGACAAGGCCAGGCCGGTCAGGGACCGCGCGTAGGGCGCGCATTGCGGCCCGCCGGCGCAGCCGGAGACGGCCAAGGCGGCCATCAGCAGCAGGAACACCGCACGGCTGGTGTGGGCGAGGCTGCAGGCGCGCCCAGCCGCCATCGCGCTCTCCGCCGACCGCTTCCGTCAGCGCATGCCGCCGCCGGTGAAATCGGCCGGGCCACCAAACGGCTCCGGGAAGGAGGCCGCCGCGGACGGGTCCATCGGGATCAGGGTGCCGGCCATCGGCCCCGCGCTGGCCTGCTTGATCCGCGCGTCGGCGACCGGCCGGATCGTGAACGGGATCTTCGCCGCCAGCGCCAGGTGCTGCAACTCGCCGCTGCCGGTCAGATCCGGCGTCGAATCGCCGCAGATCGCCACGCTCCGGTCGAACGCCGTGTTCAGATCGTGGACCTGGTGACGCAGGCAGGCGACGTCCTTGCCGGCCAGCACCGGCGGCGCGCTCGCAGCGCAGGCTCCGAGCAGCAGGGACAGTCCGAAACAGCCAAACACGATGCGCATGGAAAAGCCTCCCGTTCGTTACGCGAAACACGTTACGATGACGTCACGCCACCTCCGCCGACTGCGCCGCGCCGGCGCCTTCACCGACTGGAAGAACCAAGCGTGATACCGGCCGTGTTCAGGAAGTACGGCCCTGTCGACGGTTCGCCCGGGATCAGGCTGCCGGTGACGAGCTGCGCGCTGGCCTGCTTGATCTGCGCGTCCTTGATCTGCGCGTCGGCAATCGGCCGGATGGTGAACGGGATCTTTGCCGCCAGCGCCGCCTGCTGCAATCCGCCGCTGCCGGTCAGGTCGGGCTTCGAGTCTCCGCACAGCGCGACGCTCCGGTCGAACGGCGTCCTGAGATCGTAGACCTGGTGACGCAGGCAGGCGACGTCCTTGCCGGCCAGCACCGGGGGCACGTTCGCAGCGCAGGCTCCGAGCAGCAGGGACAGTCCGAGACAGCCATACACGGTGCGCATGGAAAAGCCTCCCGTTCTCTGCGACCTCCACGTTACAACGACGTCACGTCCGACGCATCCTGAAAATCGTCCCTTTCCATGGCAAGGTCTGGTCCTGCTCCGCAGTGACGTGCCGCTCCCCATCGAGGTTCGCTCGCCGCATGTCGCCCGCGCAGACCGCCGTCGCCGGTCAGACCAGGATCGCCTACCTGTTCGCCGCATCGTTGGGCGCCGGGCAGGCGCTGTGGGGTTTCCCGCTCGCCCTTCTCGCCGGCGCACTCCCGCCCGGGGCCCCGCCTTTTCCCGACTTCGCGCAGCACGTCGTCGGCGAGCGGTATTTCCTGCATCAGCCCTGGGGCTGGCCCCCGCTGCGTGCGGCCGGGCTCGACGCGCCGCATGGCGTCGACATAGCCCTGACCGACAGCCTGCCGCTGCTGACCCTGCTCGCCAAGACGCTCCGGCCGCTGGCACCCTGGATCGAGCAGACCGAGACGGTGTTCCAGGCGCTGGCCTGGACCTTGCAGCCGGTCGCCGCTGTGTTCGCACTCCGGAGCGCCGGCGAACGGCGCCTGGTGCCGGCCATCGCCGTGGCGCTGATCGCCGCATCGATGCCGAGCTTCCTGATGCGCTTCTGGCAGGCCTCCCTGACCGGCCATTTCCTGATCCTGTTCGAGCTGGGGTTCGCGCTCCGGATCGTCCGTGCGAGCGACGGCAGGTCGTCCCATCGCGCGATCGCCGCCGCCTGCCTGTCGCTTCCGGTCGGGCTGCTGATCCACCCGTATCTCTGGTTCATGCAATGCGCGCTGTTCGCATCGGCACCGCTGACCCTGGCGCTTCGCAGGGATCCGAGATGGCTTCCGGCGATGGCGGGCCTCGCCGCCGGCCTGCTGGCCAGCGCCGCCCTGGCCGTCATGGCGGGCTACACCGACGCGACCGGCGGCGGCGGCGGTTTCGGCAATTTCTCGATGAACCTGGCCTCGCCGTTCTGGCCGGTATCGTCATGGTTGTTCCCTGATCTGCCGATGCATGCAGCGGAGGCGACGCCGGGCCAGTACGAAGGATACCAGTATCTCGGCGCCGGCCTGCTGCTGCTGCTCGCCATCGCCGGCCTCTGCTGCCTGCCGATGATCCGTCGCGCCGCATCGCGCCATGCCGGCCTGGCCCTGGTCTGTCTCGCGCTGACGATCTTCGCCGTCAGCGACAAGGTCTATCTCTTCCACCACGTCCTGTTCGGCTACGATCTCGACGCGACGCCGCTGCGCTATCTCACCGGTCCGTTCCGGTGCAGCGGCCGGATGTTCTGGCCGGTCGCCTACGCCGCGATGGTCGCCGCGATCGTGCTGGTCGCCAGGCGTTTCCCGCCGGCCCTGGGCGGCGCGATCCTGCTGCTCGCCGGCGTTTTGCAAACCCTCGAAGCACGCACGCAGCGCAGCTACGACGCGGTCGGGATATCCGTGCCGCAATCCTGGGGCCTGCTCGACGCGCATCGCCTCGGCCAGGTGATGGCGGCCCATCGCCGGTTGACGGTGCTGCCGGCCTATCCGTGCGTCGACGGCGGTGCGGGCAACCTGATGCGCCTGCTCTGGATCGCCGCGGACAGCAGGATCCCGGTCGATACCATGTATGTCGCGCGCACCACCCGCGCGTCCGAATGTCTGCCCACCCGTCTGCTGACCACGCCGCCGGACCCGGGCGAGCTCCGCGTGCTCATGCCCGGCTATGCGGGCCTGAGCGGGCTGCTGCAGCAGGACGGCGCCGCATGCCGTGCGTTGCCGCCCTATACGCTCTGTTCCCGCGACCCTGCCGCGCTGGCCGGCTTGGCGTCGCCACGGGCGCAGATCGACGACGCGGCGATTCCGCTCGGCCGGCTGGTCCCGACGCGCGCCGGCAGTGCCGGATCGCATGCGCTGGGGACCGGCTGGTCGGCCGCCGAGGATTGGGGCGTCTGGAGCGACGGGATGCTGGCCACCATCGCCGCCGCTCTTCCCGCGAACGCGATGCCGCCGCTGCGCTTCGGGATCGTGGCCCATGCGTTCGGTCTGCCGGCCGGACAGACCCGCCTGGTGACGGTCTCGCACGCCGGCCGCGACCTGGCGCAATGGCGGGTCGGCGGCGGCGACGCATCGTTCTCGGTGCCGGTACCGGCCGCCGCCTTCGCGAGCCGCGAATTGTTTCTCGAATTCCACGTCTCGAACCCGACGAGCCCGGCCACGCTGCACGCGGGTTCGGATTCCCGCCAGCTCGGCATCGGACTCGTGTCGGTGATGCTCAGTCCTGCGGGTTCGCCGGCGCCGCCCGCCGCAGCACCGCGGTGAAGAACCCGTCGGTGCCGTGCAGCCGTGGCGTCAGGCGCAGATAGGGCGCGTCGGACGACAAGGCTGCCGGTGCGATCGGCGCCGCCAGCGTCTCCGGATCGCGCAGATCCAGCACCGAGAACGCGGCGTTGCGCGCCAGGAACGCCTCGATCTGCGCCGCATTCTCCTCGCGCAGCACCGAGCAGGTCGCATAGATCAGCCTGCCGCCCGGCCGGACCAGCGACGCCGCCTGGTCCAGGATCGTCGCCTGCTTGGCGGTCAGTTCCGCCAGGTCGGTCTCGGTCAGGCGCAGCCGCGCATCCGGATTGCGCCGCCAGGTGCCGGTCCCGGTGCAGGGCGCATCGACCAGCACCCGATCGAAGCTCGCCGCCCGGCGCTTGGCCCATTTGTCGCCGCTGCTGAGCAGGTGCCGCTCGACGTTATGCACGCCGGCCCGGCGCAGGCGGCGCACCGCCCCGTCCAGCCTGGCCTCCGACACGTCGCACGCCACGATATGCCCGCGATTGAGCATCGTCATCGCCAGCCCCAGCGTCTTGCCGCCGGCGCCGGCGCAGTAGTCCAGCACCCGCATCTCCGGCGCCGCGCCCGCCGCCTGCACCACGAGCTGGCTGCCCTCGTCCTGGATCTCCACCAGCCCGGCCTTGAACGCCTTGGTCGCCATCACCGGCACCCGCGACGGCACCCGCAGGCCCCATGGCGACAGCGGCGTCGGCTCGGTCTCGATCCCCTCTCCGGACAAAGCCGCCTGTGCCGACTCGCGCGCGCCGCGCAGCAGGTTTACCCGCAGGTCCAGCGTCGCCGCTTCGGTCAGGGCGGCGATCTCGGCGTGGGTCTGGTCGCCGAACTGCGCCCGCAGCAGCGGCAGCAGCCAGTCCGGCACCTCCAGCGCCACGGCTTCGGGCATGTCCGGATGATCCAGCGTATGCCCCTCCAGCGCCCGCAGCACCCGAGCCTCGGCCGGCTCCAGCGTGTCGGGCGCATAGCGGCCGCCGGAGAAGGCCCGCTGCAGGCTCTCCACCGGCCGGCCCTCGAGCACCGACAGCGCGCCGACCAGCAGCCGCGGCCGGGCCGTGCCGCCGGCCTTGGTCAGCCACCATTCCAGCCTCCGCCAGGCGCGCAGCACCGACCAGACCTGGGTCGAGACCGCGCGCCGGTCGCCGCCGCCGATATAGCGGCGCTCGCGGAAGAAATTGTTGGCCACCGCGTCGGCCGGACGCTTCGGCGTCGCCTCCATCTGGAACAGCAGGTCGATCGCGGCGGCGAGGCGGGCGGTGGGGGTCATGCGATGTCCACGTCAAAAGGCCAAGGCGGCAGGCCAGGACGACAGGCCAAGGCGGGGCCCATCCAGGCGCGCTCGCCCCTGGAAGCCGGTCCCTCGGTAGCGTCGGCCGGATCAGTCCTGGCGGTAGTTCGGCGCCTCGCGGGTGATCGCCACGTCGTGCACGTGGCTCTCGCGCAGGCCGGCGCCGGTGATGCGGCGGAACTGCGTGCGCGTCTGCAGCTCGGCGATGGTGGCGCTGCCGGTATAGCCCATGCCGGCGCGCAGGCCGCCGACGAGCTGGTGCACCACCGCCGCCATGCCGCCCTTGAACGCCACCCGGCCCTCGATGCCTTCCGGCACCATCTTCAGCGTGTCCTTGATCTCCTGCTGGAAATACCGGTCCGCCGAGCCGCGCGCCATCGCTCCCAGGCTGCCCATGCCGCGATACGCCTTGTACGAGCGCCCCTGATACAGGAACACCTCGCCCGGCGCCTCCTCGGTGCCGGCCAGTAGCGAGCCCACCATCACCACGTCGGCGCCGGCGCCGATCGCCTTGACCAGGTCGCCGGAGGTGCGCACCCCGCCATCGGCGATCGCCGGGATGTCGAGCGCGTGGCAGGCGGACGCGGTCTCCAGCACCGCGCTGAACTGCGGCACGCCGACGCCGGCCACCACCCGCGTGGTGCAGATGCTGCCGGGCCCGATGCCGATCTTCACCGCATCGGCGCCGGCCTCGATCAGCGCGATCGCCGCCTCCGGGGTGGCGACGTTGCCGGCGATCACCTGCACCGTGTTGGACAGGCGCTTCACCCGCTCGATCGCCTTCATCACCCCGGCCGAATGGCCGTGCGCGGTGTCGATCACCAGCACGTCCACCCCGGCCTGGATCAGCGACTGGCCGCGCAGGAACCCGTCCTCGCCGACCCCGGTGGCGGCGCCGCAGCGCAGCCGGCCCATCTCGTCCTTGTTGGCGAGCGGATGCGCGACCGCCTTGTCCATGTCCTTGACGGTGATGATGCCGATGCAGCGGCCCTGGTCGTCCACCACCAGCAGCTTCTCGATCCGCCGGCTGTGCAGCAATTGCCGCGCCTGCTCCGGGGTCGCGCCGTCGGTCACCGTCACCAGGTCGTCGCGGGTCATCAGTTGCGCCACAGTGACCCCGGGGTCGGTGGCGAAGCGCATGTCGCGGTTGGTCAGGATGCCGACCAGCTTCTGCGTGCCCGGCTCGACCACCGGCAGCCCGCTGATGCGGTGCTGCGCCATGATCGCGCGCACCTCGGCCAGGGTCTGCTCCGGCTGCACCGTCACCGGGTTGACCACCATGCCGCTCTCGAAGCGTTTCACCCGGCGGACCTGCTCGGCCTGCTCCTCGACGGTGAGGTTCTTGTGGATCACGCCCAGCCCGCCCTGCTGCGCCATGGCGATCGCCATCTGGTCCTCGGTGACGGTATCCATCGCCGCGGAGATCAGCGGGATGTTGAGGCCGATCCGGCGCGTCAGCCGCGAGCG
>CAIMSN010000097.1 GCA_903844135.1 uncultured Rhodospirillales bacterium
ATCGAGGAACCGGGACGGATCGCCGGAGGCGAAGCAGGGCGCGTCGGCATCGAGACCGACCAGGTCGGCGGGAGCGCCCGGCGCCAGCTCGGGCGGCGGCGCGGCCAGCGCCCTGGCGCCGCCCTCGAGGGCGGACCGGAACAGCGTCTCCCCGGTCGAGGCGCCCAGCCCGTCGCACATCACGTTCCGCTGCCGGGTCGCCAGGCGCTGCGCGGATTCGAGTTGTCGCAGCTCCTCCGCGACCCCGATCGCGATATTGGAATCGGTTCCGACCGAGAGGCGCCCGTGGGCATCGCGCCAGACCGGGCCTGCGAAGATGCCGTCGCCGAGCGAGGCTTCGGTGAGCGGGCACAGCCCGACGACCGCCCCGGTCGCGGCCAGTCGGGCACTCTCGGCGCCGGTCATGTGGGTCGCATGGATCAGGCACCAGCGTTGGTCGACCGGCATGTGTTCCAGCAGCCATTCCACCGGGCGCTGCCCGCTCCAGGCGAGACAGGCCTCGACCTCGCGGACCTGCTCGGCGGCATGGATATGCACCGGCCGGTGGCCGGCGAGCGCCAGCAGCGGGCCGAGCTGATCGACGGCGACGGCACGAAGGCTGTGCGGGGCGAGGCAGAGCGTGGCGCCGTCGCAGCCGGACAGCAGCGTCTCGGCGCGGCCGAACAGAGACGCGAACCCGTCGAGATGGTTGAGGAACCGCCTCTGTCCCGACACCGGCGGCATCGCCGCGAAATCGCCATGCGCATAGAAGCAGGGGATCAGGCTGAGCCGGATGCCGGCGGCGAGCGACGCCGCGACGATGCGGCCGGAGAGCTCGGCCGGATCGTCATAGCGCCCGCCGTCCGGTGCGTTGTGCAGATAGTGGAATTCGCCGACACGGGTGAACCCGCCTTGCAGCATCTCGACGAAGGCCTGCGCGCTGATCGCCTCGACATCCTCGGGGGTCATGCGGTCGAGAAAGCGGTACATGATCTCCCGCCAGCTCCAGAAACTGTCCGCCGCGCTGGAGCGACGTTCGGTGAGCCCGGCCATGCCGCGCTGGAACGCATGGCTGTGCACGTTCGGCATGCCGGGCACGGCGATCCCGGCGACAACGTCGCCAGGGGCCGGTCCGGCGTCTCGCTCCACCGCAGCGATCAGTCCCCGGACGATGCTGATCCGGACATCGCTGGCCCATCCGTCCGGCAGCAGGGCGTGGGCGAAGAACAACGCGGTCAAGTGCGTCTCCGGATCGACTTGTGTCTAGACATTGGCCGGAAAGCAAAACAGTGTATAGACATAAATCCGGAGATCGGGCGTGAAAGTCGATACGGTCTGGCGCAATGCGAGCCTGGCGACCATGGACGAGGCCCGGCCCGGTCTGGGAGAGATTCCGCACGGGCTGATCGCCTCGCTCGCCGGTCGGATCGTCTATTGCGGGGCGGAGGCCGAGGCGCCGTCGCTGCAGGCGACACGTACCATCGATTGCGACGGGCGCTGGATCACTCCCGGACTGATCGACTGCCACACCCATCTGGTGTTCGCCGGCGACCGGGTCGACGAGTTCCGGCTCAAATTGGCCGGTGCGACCTATGCCGAACTCTCCAAGATCGGCGGTATCCGCGCCAGTGTCGCCGCGACCAGGGCGGCGAGCGAGGAGACTCTGCTGCGCGCGGCGCTCGTGCGGCTGGATGCGCTGATCGCCGAGGGGGTGACCAGCGTCGAGGTGAAATCCGGTTACGGGCTCGATCTCGACACCGAACTGCGGCAGCTTGCGGTGGCCAGGGCGCTGCCGGCGCATCGGCCGATCGCGGTGTCGGCGAGCTATCTCGGCGCGCACGCCGTGCCGGCCGAGCATGCCGGTCGTGTCGACGACTATCTCGACCTGGTCTGCGATGTCGCGATTCCGCGTATCGCCGCCGCCGGTCTGGCCGACAGCGTCGACGGGTTCTGCGAAACCATCGCGTTCTCGCCGCAGCAGATCGATCGGGTGTTCGTCGCCGCCCGTCGCCACGGGCTGGCGGTCAGGCTGCATGCCGACCAGCTCGGCGATGGCGGCGGCGCGGCGCTGGCGGCGGCGCATGGCGCGCTCTCGGCGGACCATCTCGAATACACCTCCGAGGCCGGGGCGGCAGCACTCGGCGCGAGCGGCACGGTGGCGGTGCTGTTGCCGGGCGCGTTCTTCCGCCTGCGCGAGACCAGCCGGCCGCCGGTGGCGGCGTTCCGGCGCCACAAGGTCAGAATGGCGGTCGCCACCGACCTCAATCCCGGCTCGTCGCCGCTGGCCTCGCCGTTGCTGGCGATGGGGCTGGCGGCGACCCTGTTCGGCCTCACCGTCGAGGAATGCCTGCTCGGGGTCACGCGCGAGGCGGCGCACGCGCTCGGACGCGCCGACCGGATCGGATCGCTCGCCGCCGGCAAGGACTGCGACCTGGCGATCTGGTCGATCGGACAGCCGGCCGAGCTGGTCTACTGGCTCGGCCTCAACCGTCTTCATCAGAGGGTGTTTCGCGGACAATGAGCATCGTCGACCTCTCGCCCGGCAACGCCACCCTTGCGGACTGGCGGGCTCTGTATCGCGGCGGCACGCCGCGGCTCGATCCGTCCTGCCATCCGGCGATCGAGGCCAGCGCGGCGACGGTGCGGATGCTGCTGGCGCGCGGCGTACCGGTGTACGGGATCAATACCGGGTTCGGAAAACTGGCCTCGATCAGGATCGGCGACGCCGATCTGTCGGCGCTCCAGCGCAACATCGTGCTGTCGCACGCGGCCGGGGTCGGCGAGGCGATGCCGGCGCCGATCGCGCGGCTGATGCTGGCGTTGAAGCTCGCCTCGCTGGCGCAGGGCGCGTCCGGGGTGCAGAGGGACACGATCGCCATGCTCGAGGCGATGCTCGCGCACGATCTCGTGCCGGTGATCCCGTCGCAGGGGTCGGTCGGCGCGTCCGGCGACCTGGCGCCGCTGTCGCACATGGCGGCGGCGATGATCGGGGTGGGCGCCATCCTGCGCGACGGCACGCCGGTGCCGGCCATGGACGCGCTGGACGCTGCCGGGCTGCATCCGTTGTCGCTGGGCCCGAAGGAGGGGCTGGCGCTGCTCAACGGCACCCAGTTCTCGACCGCCTATGCGCTGGCCGGCCTGTTCGAGGCGGAACGGCTGCTGGGCAGCGCGATCGTCACCGGGGCGCTGGCGACCGACGCCGCGCGCGGCTCCGACACGCCGTTCGATCCGCGCATCCATGCGCTGCGCCGGCATCGCGGCCAGATCGATGTCGCGGCGACGCTGCGCGCGGTGATGGCGGGCAGCGCGATCCGGGCGTCGCACCTGGAGGGCGACGAGCGGGTGCAGGATCCCTACTGCCTGCGCTGCCAGCCGCAGGTGATGGGCGCGGCGCTGGGGATCCTGCGGCAGGCGGCGGCGACCCTGGAGACCGAGGCGAACGGCGTCACCGACAATCCGCTGATCCTGACCGATACCGGAGAGGCGTTGTCCGGCGGCAACTTCCATGCCGAGCCGGTGGCGTTCGCGGCGGACATGATCGCCCTGGCGCTGTGCGAGATCGGCTCGATCTCGGAGCGGCGCATCGCCATGCTGGTCGATCCGGCGCTGTCGGGTCTGCCGGCGTTCCTGACGCCGCGACCCGGGCTGAATTCCGGTTTCATGATCCCGCAGGTGACGGCGGCGTCGCTGGTCTCCGAAAACAAGCAGCGTGCGACGCCGGCCAGCGTCGACAGCATCCCGACCTCGGCCAACCAGGAGGACCATGTGTCGATGGCGGCACATGGCGCGCGCCGGCTGATGCCGATGGCCGAGAACCTGACCGCGATCGTGGCGATCGAATTCCTGGCGGCGGCGCAGGGCTGCGACTTCCACGCCCCGCTCCGCAGCAGCCCGGCGCTGGAGGCGGCGCGGTCGCTGCTGCGGGCGTCGGTGCCGACGCTCGACGAGGATCGCTATCTCGCGCCCGATATCGCCCACGCCGCCGAGCTGGTGCGGAGCGGGGCGCTGCTCGACGCCGTGCCGGCGATGACCCGCCTCGACCTGCTCTGAACCTGCCCTGAACCGAACCGGAGTCTCGGACATGAGCCGTCTCGACAATGCCCGAACCATCCGCGCCGCGCGCGGCACCACCCTGTCGGCGCGGTCCTGGCTGACCGAGGCGCCGCTCAGGATGCTGATGAACAACCTCGATCCGGAGGTGGCGGAGCGGCCGGAAGAGCTGGTGGTGTATGGCGGGATCGGCCGCGCGGCGCGCGACTGGGACAGCTACGACCGCATCGTCGGCACGCTGCGCCGCCTGGAGGCCGACCAGACCCTGCTGGTGCAGTCGGGCAAACCGGTCGGCGTGTTCCGCACCCACGAGAACGCGCCGCGGGTGCTGATCGCCAATTCCAACCTGGTGCCGCACTGGGCGACCTGGGAGCACTTCAACGCGCTCGATCGTCTCGGGCTGATGATGTACGGCCAGATGACCGCCGGCTCGTGGATCTATATCGGCACGCAGGGCATCGTGCAGGGCACCTACGAGACCTTCGTCGAGATGGGGCGACGGCATTATGGCGGATCGCTGGCCGGGCGCTGGATCCTGACCGGCGGTCTGGGCGGAATGGGCGGCGCGCAGCCTCTGGCGGCGGTGATGGCCGGGGCGTCGTGCCTGGCGGTCGAGTGCCAGCCGAGCCGCATCGAGATGCGTCTGCGGACGCGCTATCTCGACCGCCAGGCGGCGACGCTCGACGAGGCGCTGGAGATTATCGCGCAGGCCAAGCGCAGCGGAACGCCGGTCTCGGTCGGGCTGCTCGGCAACGCGGCGGAGATCTTTCCCGAGCTGGTCAGGCGGGGCGTCCGCCCGGACTGCGTCACCGACCAGACCTCGGCGCACGACCCGCTGAACGGCTATCTGCCGGCCGGCTGGAGCCTGGCGGAATGGGAGGAGCGCCGGCAGCGCGATCCGGGCGGCGTCGAGCAGGCGGCGAAGCGTTCGATGGCGGTGCAGGTCGAGGCGATGCTGGCGTTCCATGCGCTGGGCGTGCCGACGGTCGATTACGGCAACAACATCCGCCAGCGCGCCCTGGAGATGGGCGTCGCCAACGCGTTCGATTTTCCCGGCTTCGTGCCGGCCTATATCCGCCCGCTCTTCTGTCGCGGGGTGGGTCCGTTCCGCTGGGCGGCGCTGTCGGGCGATCCGGAGGACATCCACCGCACCGACCGCAAGGTGAAGGAATTGCTGCCGGACCATGCGGCGCTGCATCACTGGCTCGACATGGCGCGCGCGCGGATCAGCTTCCAGGGCCTGCCGGCCAGGATCTGCTGGGTCGGCCTGGGCGACCGGCATCGGCTGGGGCTGGCGTTCAATGCGATGGTGGCCAGCGGCGAACTCAGCGCCCCGGTGGTGATCGGGCGCGACCATCTGGATTCCGGCTCGGTCGCCAGCCCCAACCGGGAGACCGAGGCGATGCGGGACGGCTCGGACGCTGTGTCGGACTGGCCGCTGCTCAACGCGCTGCTGAACACCGCGTCCGGGGCGACCTGGGTGTCGCTGCATCATGGCGGCGGGGTGGGGATGGGGTTCTCGCAGCATTCCGGCATGGTGGTGGTGTGCGACGGCACCGCGGCGGCGGCGGAGCGGATCGCGCGGGTGCTGTGGAACGACCCTGCGACCGGGGTGATGCGTCACGCCGATGCCGGCTACGAGACCGCGCTCGACTGCGCACGCACGCACGGGCTGGACCTGCCCGGCATCACCGGCTGATGCGGCCAGCCCCCGACCTGGCTCTGGCGGAGCGGCTGTTCCGGACGTTGCACGACGACAGCGCCGACGGCGACGGCGTCACCCGCGACGCCTACGGTCCGGGCGAGCAGCGCGCGCACGATCGGATCGCCGCCGAGGGGGCGCGGCTGGGGCTGGAGCGTTTCGTCGATTTCGCCGGGAATCTGGCGCTGACGCTGCCCGGTCTCGACCGCACGGCGAAGCGCCTGGTGATCGGCAGCCATCTCGATTCGGTCCGGCGGGGTGGGGATTACGACGGACCGGTCGGGGTGCTGTCCGGCCTCGCCTGCCTGGCCGGGCTGCGCGCCGCTTGCGTGACGCCGTCGCGCGACGTCACGCTGCTGGTCACCCGCGCCGAGGAGGCCGGCGCCTGGTTCCCGGTGAGTTTCCCCGGCAGCCGCGCGGCGCTCGGGACCCTGCCGGCGTCGGCGCTGTCGGTCTGCCGGCGCGACACCGGCCGCAGCCTGGCCAGCCACATGGAGCAGGGCGGGTTCGCGCCGGAGCGCGTGCGTACCGCGGAACGCTGGCTCGGGCCGGACACGGTCGAGGCCTTTCTCGAGATGCATATCGAGCAGGGACCGGTGCTCGACAGCCTGGAGATCCCGGTCGGAATCGTCACCGGCATTCCAGGCTCGCGTCGCTATCGCGAGGCGACCGTGACCGGCGAGGCCAACCATTCCGGCGCCACGCCGCGTGCGTTCCGGCGCGACGCGGCGATCGCCGCGGCCGAGCTCGCCTATCGCCTGGATCGGGAATGGCAGGCGCTGGAGCGGCAGGGTCACGCGCTGGTCTGCACCTTCTGCGTGCTGTCGACCGGCGCGGATGCCGCGTTCACCAAGATCGCCGGAACGGCCGGATTCGAGCTCGACATGCGCGGACTCGACCGTGCCAGCCTCGATCTGCTGCACGACGCGCTGGAGCGGCTGGTGGTGGAGATCTCCGCGAGCCGTCGCGTCGCCATCGCGCTCGGTCCGGAGACCGGAAGCGTCGCCGCGACGCTGGATTTGCGGCTGCAGGACGAGCTCGCGGCGTGCGGAGCCGCCTTACACATCCCCACCCGGCGGATGCCGTCCGGCGGCGGCCATGACGCGGTCGCCTTCGCCCAAGCCGGGGTTCCGTCGGCCCTGCTGTTCGTCCGCAACCAGAACGGAAGCCACACCCCGGCGGAAGCGATGCGCCTCGAGGATTTCGCCGACGCCACATCCATCATGATGGGCTGGATCGTCCGGCGCGCCTGCCCGGATATCAGCGTGGACTGAGCGTGGCTCTCTGGTGCAATTCCACCAGGAGATCAGACCGCCTGCCCTATGTCCTCTCGTGCAGAACGTCGATATGTGAGTGTCTTAGGGGCTGACTACCGGGCCCATGGATGAACCGCGCGGGCGCCGCTGGAGTCTCGACATGAATTCCAGCCCCGGCCCGGCCGTGTTCGAGGCTCGCGAGGTCGGCCGGAGCATCGCCGGCCGCGGCGGTCCGGAGGTCTTGTTCGCCGCCGTCCAGACCAGCCGCACGCCGATGTGCCTGACCGATCCGCATCAGGCCGATCATCCCATCGTCTTCTGCAACCGGGCCTTCGAGCGTCTGACCGGTTACGACCGGGAGGAGATCATGGGCCGCAACTGCCGCTTCCTGCAGGGCAAGGACACCGACCCTGCGGCAAGAGAGGAGATCCGACGCGCGCTTTCGGCGGGCGAGGAGATCCAGCTCGAACTCCTCAACTACCGCAAGGACGGATCGAGCTTCTGGAACGCGCTCTCCATCGGCCCGGTCGCCGACCGGGACGGAACCCTGGTGTATCACTTCGCCACCCTGCTCGACGTGACCCGCCGCCGCGAGGCGGAAGCGGTGATGCAGCAATCCGCGCGGCTGGACACGATCGGCGCGATGGCGTCCGGCCTCGCGCACGAGTTCAACAATCTCATGACGGTGGTGCTGGCCAACCTGGAGCGGCTCTCGTCCGAGGACGATGCCGGACGCCGCGGCGTGCAGATCGAGCGCGCGATCTGGGGCGTGGAGCGGGCGACCAAGCTGACCGACCAGATGCTCTCCTTCGCGCGCCGACAGTTCCATGACGACCGGACCGTCGACATCAACGCGACGCTGTCGAATTGCGACGCCATTCTCGACCAGATGGCCGGCCCGGACATGAGGGTCCGGCTGACCCTGGCGAACGAGCCGCTGCTCGCCTCGGTCGATGCCAGCCAGTTGGAGATGGCGCTGCTCAACCTGGTGCGCAACGCTGCCGATGCCGTGACGCCTGGCAGCGAGATCGCGATCACCACCCGTTCGCGCCCCTACGACGACGCGGCGAGCCTGCCGGCGGTGGAAATCTGCATCGCGGATCAGGGCACCGGCATGTCTCCGGAGGTGGCGCAACGGGCGCTGGAGCCGTTCTTCACCACCAAGCCGCTCGGCAAGGGCACCGGCCTCGGACTGTCGATGGTCAAGGGATTCGTCGAGCAGTCCGGAGGCAAGTTGGAGATGCAGACCGCGCCGGGAGCGGGCACGATCATCCGCCTGGTGTTTCCCGCTTTGTAGCGCCGGGACATGGTGTCCGTGGACCTGCTTTACCGCGGACCCTGCCGGACTCAGGAGGTTGCGGCTCCCGCTGCGTGCGCCAGGATCTTGCGAAGCCGCATCGCCGCTATCCGTCCCAGATCCACCGGGATCGCCCGCGTGGTGAAGCTTGCCCGTGCCTGCGGCGCCTGGCCGGAACTGACCTTGGCGATGTGATCCAGGTTGAGCATCACCGAGCGCGAGAGTCGCATGAAAGGCGGCGACGGGACCTGTTCGGCGAGCCGTGTCAGCGTCATGTACAGGAGGTCGGTCTTCGCATCCGCCATGCGGAGCTCGACATAGTCGCCCTTGGCGATCATCGCCGAAATGGCGCGCGTCTTGACGATCCTGGTCGTGCCCTGGCTCCTGATGACGACCGAGTCGGTGATCGGCGCGGCGGGGACGGGAACCGCCTCGGCCCCGGGCTCGGCGCGCCTGCCATCGTGTCGTGCGCCATGGGCGCGTCGCAGACGGTCGATCGCAGCCGCCAGCCTGGGAGCACCGACCGGCTTGAGCAGATAGTCGACCGCTTCGACGTCGAAGGCGCGCGGCGCGCGATCGGCATGCGCGGTCACGAACACCACCAGAGGCGGGTGGAGCAGACAACTCCACAGATCGAGCCCGTCCCCGTCCCCGAGCTCCACATCCATGAAGGCGGCATCGGGCCGGATGTCCGCGATCAGCCGCATTGCCTCGCCATGGCTCGACGCCTCTCCGACCAGTTCGACCTGGTCGTGCGGCGTCAGCAGGCGTTTCAGGTAGCGCCGGGCGGGAGCCTCGTCGTCGACGACGATCACACGGAGCATGGAGCCCCCCGTAGCTGCAGCATGGCGACGGTTCGCCCGGCCTCCTGTCGCAGGGAGAAAGCGTAGCGGCCCGGATAGCGAAGGTCGAGGCGGCGGCGCATGTTCGCGAGACCGGTCCCGGTTTTCTCCTCCGGCGCCAGGAGTCGCGAGCCGCTTGGATTGTCGACCTCGACCAGCAACGCGTCGCGGCAGGCGCGCACGCGGACATTGATCACGAACGCGGCCCGCTCGGCCTGCAGCCCGTGCTTGATGGCGTTCTCCACCAGGCACTGGATGGCCATGTGGGGAATGCTGGCGGTCAGAGCTTCCGGATCGGCGCTGCAGGTATAGGAGAAGCGCTCGTCGAAGCGCAGGGCCTGGATACGGATATACATCTCGACCGCCTCCAGTTCTTCCGCGACCGGACCGACATATTGATCCCTCTTCTCGAGGGAATAGCGCAGATAGGCCGCAAGCTGCCGTGTCATCTCCTCGGCGATCTCGGGGCGCTCGCCGATCTGCGAGACCAGCGTGTTGAGGGCGTTGAAGAGAAAGTGCGGGGCGATCTGGAGGTGCAGGCTCTCGACCTCGAGCCGAAGCGCGCGGGTCTCGGCGGCGAGCGCCTGCATCCGCTGCGAACGCGCCTCGATCTCCGCCCGGATGCCCAGGAAGGCGAGCGTCCAGGCAGTGATGATGCTCATGTAGTACATGAAGCTGATCGCGAACTTGCTGCCCTGGATCGCAAGCCGGTCGAACGGAGCCAGGCCGGTGCGCAGCCGGTAGGCGACGAAGGCCATGGCCAAGGCGATGCCGACGCACCAGGCGGCGGCGATGGCGAGGCTGCGAACACCCCTGCCCGACTGGAACCGTGCGAAGGGCTGGTGCGCCATCAGGCTCGTCAGCAGGAAGCCGAGGCTGTCGACCACGAGCGTGCAGACGATCGCGACCGGGACGCTCTGGAAGACGAACAGCCGGATGCAGAAGCCGAAAATGGCGAGGAACGCCCAGCCGACGCACTGCGCCTGCCAGAATTCGCCTTCGAGGGTGCCTTCCCGCGCGGCTTCCGTCAGCCCGGCGCTGGTCCTGAAGCGCAGGAACCAGGAGGCCCGGTCCATGTCGTCGACAGGCGCGGAGTCCATTCAGGCGGCGACGGTGCCGGCACCGACGCGATACGGCCCGGCGGCGACCACCTCGATATCGAGAAACAGCGGACCACCCTCGGCAGGACCCGGATCGATCGGCAGCACCGCATCGCCGCTGGTCCAGCGGCACTCGCCTTCGGTCTCATGCCAGCCGGGCAGCGCCGGCCGCGTCAGATGCGCGTCGGAACCGATCCGGCGGCGTCCCTGGCTCACGGCAATCCTGCCGACCTTGACGCCGAGTTCGCGCCGGTCGTCGACGAACGGGCCGATCGTGTCGGAGGGACGCGCGCGACGCGACTTCAGCCGCAGGCCGCACGCATGGCGCGGCACCACGAAGGCGTAGACCGTGCCGTCGAACAAGGACGGGTCGATGCGCATGCCGTCCCCGGTTTCGAGATGCAGGTCCGGTTCGTCGACGACGGTCGCACGCGCCACGGTCCCCGTCATGCCGAGCGCGCCGGCACGGACGGCGAGAGCGTTCCAGGCCGGCTCGACCTCCGCGCGCGCGGTGGCCAGCGGCGCGGCCGCATGCGACTCCCAGCTCTTCTCAGGTTCGTCGCGAGATTCGGGACGATGCGCCGGCACGTCGCCATCGAGGAAGCTCGCGCGGTTGCCGGTATCCAGGTAGCTCTCGGCCTCCATCCCGTCGGCGATCAGGATCGCATGATGGTCGAGCTCAACATGGAAACAGTCGTAGTCGGTGATACCGGTGTCGACGACGATCGAACTGCCGTTCACCAGCATCCTGGCCGGGATCAACCGCCCGCCGACGAGCAGGCAATGCTCCTGGGTGACGAGGAGGTCCCGCGACGGCACGCCGTCGCGCACGGCATCGGCGCGGATCCTGACCGGGAAACGCTCGATCGCGCCGGGGCCGGCCGTGACGCGGACACTGCGCTGTCCAACCCAGATGACGGTATCGGCGATCATGTCGTCGCCGCTGCGGGTCACCACCCGGTCGCCGACCAGCAGGTCTTCCACGGCCACGTCGCCTGAGATTGTGGCGATCCGGGTCCCCCGCAGGAAGCAGACCGGGATCGTGCCGCCTGTCGTCAGCGGGATCGCGCTCTGGCTGGGAACCGGCCCGCCCGTGGAGCTGATCGCGAGCGCGGCGCCGGCATAGGGGCTGGTGGAGAACACATAGATGGCGGTGGCGCCGCTCTCGTAATAGCCCTCGTAGATGTAGGCGACCGGCGGGGCGGAGATGCCGTTGGTCGTCACCACGACGCTCACCATGTCGCCGATCGTGGTGACGCTCCCGGTGAAGGCATACATCGTCGGTATTCCGGTCTGCTGGACGCCGGAATAGTCGTGTGCGGCGTCATACACGCCGACGGCGATGTCCTCGTCGGCGTAGGTGTTGCCAGTAAACTGCACCATGGTCGGTCATCTTCCCCGTTCGCTATGACGTCGTCGGCACAGCCTGCGTTCGTTTCGTCGCTGCCGCTTCCGTCCGCTACAGCGTCCAGCCCATCGTCAGGGCGCCACCGTTGCTCGTGGTGCGCCCTCCATAGATACCGTCATATTGCAGGCGCAGGTCCAGCCGCCTGCCCAGGAATAGCTGCAGGCCGCTGCCGACATGGGCCACCGCACGATCCTGCGGCACGTCGACGGTGAACGCGCCGGCGCCGGGTGCTGCGCCCTGCAGACGCGCCGAGAGCTTCCAGCTATCGTCGGTGCGGACCGCGGCGCCGCCGAAGGCGAACGCTTGGAGCACGCTGGTCCCCAGCTTCAGCCTGCTTCCCAGCTCGACGGCCGGGTTGAAGACCAGGGTGGTCTGGTCCGCGGTGCCGTAGGTCAGGCCGACCGCATCGAGCCCCGTCTCGCGATAGCCGCCGGACCGCGCGTAGATCCCGTCCACGTTCAGATAGGGGCGGAGGTAGAAGCGGTCGGCGCCGAGCGTGTAGGCGGCGCGCAGCCGGAGCCCGGCCGACTCCATGTCGGAGGAGCCCTTGCCGACGCCGGCGATCCCCAGGATATCGACCGCCCGGGAGATGTCGAAGCTGCCGGCGGTCCCGAACGCGGCGCCGGTCAGGAGCCATCGGCCGGTCTGCCACTTGATGGTTAGCGCAGCCTGGCCCGCCTTGCCGTGGCCCTGCACGCCGTCGGGGCGGGAGTTGTACCAGTCCGTCTCGTAGGCGATCGCGCCGCCGACGAAGACGCCGTCGCGCAGCGCGGCCTGGCCGCCGATCTGGAACACCGCGCTATCGAGCTGCAGCCGGCCGCGATCGGCATCTCCGCTGTCGGATGTGGACCAGCCTGAGCTGTGGCCGTAGACGCAAGGCGCCTCCGTCAACGGCGGGCTGTCGCCGTCCCTGGCGGGACAGCTCATCGAGGCGTCGGCGATCTGGGCGGCGTCGAAGGCGCGACGGGCGCCGATCGTCGCGGCCGAGCGGGGACCGAGCTGGGCGAGGCTGCTCGCATAGACGGCCTGCCCGGCGCCGGCGGCAGCGTCGAGCCCGGCAAAGAAGCCGCCAAGCTGCAGATGGGCGGCATCGAACAGGGCCTCCAGGCCGCGCGCGACCGCGGCGCGGCCGGGCGTCAGGTCGAAGCGGCTCTGGTCGAAATCCCGGCCGGCGACGCTCAGTATTTGCTGGTTGCCGGATTGCCGGACCCGGAACGAGAACAGCGCGCTGTCGGGCGCGGCGAGTTGGCCGGTGGTGGCGCCCTCCACCGTCAGGACCGGCAGGCTGACGTCGGGCAGCACGCTGATCAGCGTCGGCTGCACAGTGCCGGCCAGCGCGGCATCGCCGGTCACCAGGTAACTGCTGGACTGCCGGCCGGCGAAATCGGCGGTGGCGACGATGCGCCCGCCGGCGGTCTGCACGAGATTGCCGCCGATGATCGATTGCTGTCCCGGGGTCGCCACCAGCGTGCCTGCATTGTTCAGCGTGCCGGGGGACGCGAGCTGCGGATTGCCGACTATTTCGCCACCGTTGAGCAGCGTGGTGCCGTAGATCGTTCCGTGGTTGTCGACGGTGGTCGCGAACCCGGTGACGCGGATGGCGATCCCGGAGGCGGCGGAGACGGAGGAACCTGGACCGACCTCGATCAGATTGCTTGTTGTTCCGCTATCGATCTGAATGCCGGTTCCCTGGTCGCCGCTGCCGCCGGTGACGATGGCAGGCGCCTCGGCGCCGGTGCCGTCGATCCCCAGCAGGACGGTCACATTGCCATTGCCGCTGGGCCCGACGCTCTGCGCGAACACGCCGATCCCGTTCTCGCCGCGCGCCGCGATGGAACCGCCCAGGGAAAGGCTCACCAGGCTGCCGGATCCGGCCGGCTTGGTGGCTCCGTTGGTGGTGCCGACGAACAGGTCGCCGTCGGACTGCGCATAGAGACCGCCGCCGCCGCCCACGCTCTGCGCCAGGATGCCGAAGGCGCCGGCGCCGCCGACGCCGATATCGGCGTTCGAGGTCATGCGTACCGCGCCGCCGTCGCCGCTGCCGGTGATCGGCGTCTCGCTGGCGAAGCGGGTGGTCAGCGTGGGCACCAGGCCGGCCGTATAGGAGGTGGCGATGCCGCCGCCGCCGCCGACCGACTGCGCGACGATGCCGTGGGCGCCAAGGCCGGTGGTGGCGATCACACTGCCGGTCGGCAGCGTGATGGACAGGTCGCCACCGGACCCGCTGCCGACGCCGCCGAGCGCGATGGTGTTTTTGCCGTCCTTGTCGCGGAACGGGACGCCGATGGCGCTCAGCACCATGCCGCCGCCGCCGCCGACGCTCTGGGCCACCAGGCCGAACGAACCGACGCCATAGGTGGTGATCGCCACCGGCGTGGTCGGGTCCAGCCGGACCGTGACGTTTCCGCCCTGGCCGACCACGCCGGCGCCGCTGCCCAGCTTGAAGGTCACGGACGGGTCGATGAGTTGCGAGACCCCGGCGGCGATCGAGGAGCCGGCGCCCGCTACGCCGCCGCCGCCGCCGATCGATTGCAGGACCACGCCATAGGCTTCCTCGCCGTAGGTGGTCACCCGTGGCGCGCCGATCGCGCCATTCGCCGGGGATCGCAGCGTCACCGGGCCGCCATCTCCGCTACCGCCGCCGCTGCCGTTGATGCCCTCGCCGAGGAACAGCAGGCTGGATGGCTGGGTGGTGCCGTCGGCGCCATCGCCGCCGCCGCCGCCGATCGATTGCGCCAGGATGCCGGTGGACCCGAAGCCGACGCGGCCGGTGCCCGAGGTCTGGCCGGTGCTGATGGAGCCGCCGGCCAGGTCGATGGTGACCGCCCCGCCGTCGCCGCCCTGGCCGCCGTCGCCGCTATGGCCCAGAGAGAGGGTGGAGACGATCCGCATGGCGCCGAAGATCGAACGCGCCGAATTGCTCTCGGCGCCGGCGACCGCGGTGCCGCCGGTCCCGCCGCCGCCGCCGATCGACTGCGCCTCCAGCCCGTCCGCGAAGTCGCCGAGGGTGACGATGGTGCCGTTCTGGGTGACGGTGACCGCCCCGCCGGTACCGCCCTCGCCGCCCGTGCCGCCGAAAGAGAAGTCGGCGGAGATGTCGATGGTCGGCAGGGGGATCGTGTAGGGCGCTCCGGCGACCTGCGCCGTGGACGGAGCATTGCTGCGCGACGCGATGATGTCCTGCAGCTCCTGCAGGATGTCGTTAGCCTGCTCGGCATCCTCGTCCTCGGCGCCGGCGGCGCCGCCGACGCCGCCGCCGCCGCCGATCGACTGGGCCAGCAGGCCGGTGGATCCGCTCCTGTCGGTGAAGATCGCGCCGTCATGCACGACCGTCACGGTGCCGCCGTCGCCGGCGCCGCCGCCTTTCTTGCCGAGAGAGATATCCACGCTCTCCGCCATCGATGGCGGGCTGAGCGTGAGCGCGTCGCGGATGGTCTTCTCGGCCTTGGACTCCGCTTCCGGGCCGCCGACCTGGCTGATGCCGCTGCCCGAGGCGACGCCGCCGCCGCCGCCGATCGATTGCACCACCAGGCCCATGGCGTTGACGCCCGCGGTGTCGATGACGCCGTCCGCGGCGATCGTGGCGGATGCGGCGCCTCCGTTGCCGCCCGCGCCACCCTGGCTGCCGGTATTCTCGGTGATCGAGATGCCGGACTTGGCGTAGAAGGTGTAACCCTCCGACGCGCCGATCCCGGCATTGCCGCCGCCGCCGCCGATCGACTGCACCAGGGCCCCGTCGGCGAACTGGCCGGTGGTGGCGATGAGGCTGGCAGCGCCACTGCCGCTGCCGCCGCCGAGATGCAGGTCGGCCACGCCGCCGTCGCCGCCGGTGCAGGTCTCGCCGGGATCGCACTGGCCACCGACGGCGACACCGATCACGGCGGAGTAGTTCGAGGTCGTGCCCTTGAGCGCCCGCACGCCGAACCCCACCGTGCCGGCGATGGCGGAGGAATCCCCGCCCGAGCCGCCGCCGCCACCGATCGACTGCACCATGGCGCCGATCGCGCCGTCGCCGCTGGTGGCGATGTTCGCGCCATCGTCGATCATCGCCGATGCGCTCGTGCTCTGGTCCTTGCTGGTCACCGAACTGCCGCCATTGCCGCCGCTGCCGCCGACGGCCACGGCGAGGCTTGCGGTCGGCGTCGGGACATCCAGGTCGAGGGGGATCGGGACCGCAATGGCGGTGGACAGGGCGGAGGCGCCGCCGCCGGTGCCGCCCCCGCCACCGATCGACTGCACGACGATGCCATCGGCATCGACCAACTGCGGACGGACGCCGCTGCCGTTGTCGATCTTCGCCGGGTCGCCACCGGTGGTGATGGTGCCGCCATGCAGCGCCAGCGCGGCGGTCTGGCCGTCGCCGCCGGCGCCGCCGCTGCCGCCGACCGCCGAGGCGACGGACAGGACCGCGCCGGCGCCGATCGAGTCGGCGGCACCGCCCGCCCCGCCACCGCCGCCCACCGATTGCACGACGATGCCGATGGCGCCGCTGCCGGTCGTCGTCACCTGCGGCGCATCGGCCACGATGCTGGCAAGCCCGCCAGTGCCTCCGGCGCCGCCCGAACCGCCGATCGCCACGCTGTCGAACACGCCCCCGGACATGCCGTTGCCGCCAACGCCGCCACCGCCGCCCACGCTCTGCGCGACGACGCCATGCGCCAGCGTGCCTGCGGTGGCGACCGTGCCGCCGAGTTCCACCGTCGCCGTGCTGCCGTCACCGCCATCGCCGCCGTCGGCGCCGGTCGCGGTGAACACGCCATATCCGGCGCCGCCGGCGCCGCCGCCGCCGCCGATCGATTGCGCGACGATGCCGTGCGCGGTCTGGCCTCCGGTGGTCACGGAACCGCCATTGATCACATCGACGGTGTTGGCGTTGCTGCCGTCGGTGGCCTTGCCGCCGGTATCCGAGAACGGCGAGAAACCGGCGGAGCCGCCGGCGCCGCCGCTGCCGGCGATCGACTGCGCCAGGATGCCCTGCGAGTCCTCCCCCTGTGTGGTGATCGTGCCCATATTCTCGACCTGCACGGTGCCCACGTTGCCGCCGGCGCCGGGGCCACCGCCGACGGATTTCGACAGCGCCTCGGTATCGCCGCCGGCGCCGCCCACGCCCGACAGGCTCTGCGCCAGAATGCCGCGCGCCGTGTCGCCGGTGGTTTCGATCCCGGCGGCGCTCTCGACCGTGACCGCGCCGCTATTGCCGCCACGGCCGCCGTTGCCGCCATGCGCCTCGCCGAAGCCGCCGCTGGCAAATCCGACCGCGCCGCCCTGACCGCCCTGGCTGCGCGCGGTCACCCCGTCCGAGCCGTCGCCCGCGGTGGAGAGTTTCACCCCGTCCGCCAGGGTGACGTGGACCTGGCCGCCATCCCCGGCGACGCCGCCATTCTGGGTGACGGCGTCCGAGGCATCGGTCTGCTCGTAGCCGCTGGCGCCGCCATCCCCGCCATGCGCCTCGGCCAGGACGGCGCTGGACATGCTGCCGCCGGTGCCGATGACGGCGCCGTCGCCGAGATCGATCCTCACATCGCCGCCATAGCCGCCGACACCGGCGAAGCCGGGGTTGCCGAAGGCGACATCGTTGACCTTGCCGCCATCGCCGCCATTGCCGCCGAGCGTGACGACGTCGATGCCGGGCGCGGCATCGCCCGCAGTATCGATCACGAGCACGCCCGAAGCGGTGACCGTCGAGCCGCCGGTCCCGGCGTTGCCGCCGGAGCCGCCCGACCCCGCGTCCGGGCTGAAACTGACGGCGCCGCCGTCGTAGCTGCCGACACCGCCGGCGCCGCCGCGAATCATCACGGAAATACCGCTGCCGGCGCTGGTGGTGATGGTGTTGCCGGCCCCGCCCGCCGCCTGGGTCAGGGTCACCGTCGCGCCCAGGGCATTGCCACCATTGCCGCCGTTGCTGTGCGGTTCGCCATAATCCCCGGCGCCGCCGTCGCCGCCGGCCTGGACCACGTCGATGCCGGCAATGTTCGCCCCGGTCGCCGTCAGCGTGCTGTCCTGCAGGGACAGCGACACGCCCCCCGCCGCTCCTCCGGCGCCGCCGGCGTGATCCTCAGCGCCGATGCCACCATTGCCCCCGGTCTGGCGGACGCCGACGGCGCCGCTGCCGAGGGCGGCCTGATACGCGTCGGTCGCGGCGATGGCGCTGTCGGCGAGCGTGATCGAGACGAAGCGCGTCGCGCCTCCGGCACCGCCGGCGGATTTGTCGCTGCTGCTGTCGCCGCCCTGGCCGCCGCTGGAGATGTCGAGGATGCCATAGACCGGGGTATGGCTCGCGACGTCGAAATCCAGCCCGACCGACACGCCGCGCAGCATGGTCGTGACGCCGCCGCCCAGGCCGCCGGCCTTGGGCGAGTCGTTCCTGGGCTGGGTCAGACCCTGGCTGTTCTGCAGGAGCGCGGCCTGCGGGTTGACCGCGGTATAGCCGTCCGACGGGTTGGACCGGCCCATGATCGATCCGCCCGCCGCGTCGAACGACAGCTCGCCTCCGTCCGCCCCGTTCGACGCGTAGTAATACTGAGTGAGAACGCCCTGGCCGATGGTTCTCTCCAGCATCGCATCGATCGTGGCGGCGTTGCTGGTCGCGACCGGATCGAGCTTCTGCGGAGTCGTGTAGGAACCGGCAAGAGTCCCGGCCGCGAGCGATTTCCCCGCAGAAACGACGAGAATTGCCGGCGGGGCGAGAACCTGCGGGGCGATCAGCAAAAACCGGCAGAAGGACTGGTGCAGGAAATGAAATGCGCGCGACATCGTCCGACCCCAGCCATAGCCCGGAGACACCGCCGACAGATGGCCGGCAGCGCCGCGCGTGGCCTGATGATGTCCTACTTTGCCTGCCTGGGCGTCATCCTTTTCGATGGAAAGGCGCCTCGGCTCGTTGAAACGTATCGACCAGGCGACGAACATCCGCGGGCGGCGGATTTTTTGCAGATGGCGGGACGACGGATCGGTTTTGAGCCGCGTTTTTGTCCCATTGCGGCCTGCATCGGACAATGAGCAGAGTGCCCGGCGCGACCGCCCCCGGCCGTCGCGTCCATGACGCACAGCGGAAACGCCTTAGATCGGATCTGACAAAAGATGCTCGACGCGATGATTCCCGGCAGTCGGTCCGCACCGCGACTCCGCGGACACCGGTTCTACCTTTCCTGTGTCTCGCTTCTCGGCATCGGCGTTCTCGGCCTTGGCGCTCTGGCCGGGTGCGTCAGCACCGACCTCGTGGGCGGATCGACGAAGCGAATGGATGTCGACATACCCAGGGACGCGTTTCTGCCCCGGCCGGACTT
Source organism: uncultured Rhodospirillales bacterium (assembly GCA_903844135.1). Lineage (GTDB taxonomy): Bacteria > Pseudomonadota > Alphaproteobacteria > Acetobacterales > Acetobacteraceae > Lichenicola. The sequence continues at coordinate 18,921 of CAIMSN010000097.1, forward strand.
GCTGGGCAGGACCAAAGGGACGCTCTGGACCCTGACCTATTTCAGACGCGGTACGGATTTTGGAAAATACCGGTCGATCTTCGTCGACCCGGTCGAGATCCTGGCAGGACCGGCATCGAGGATCGCCTCCCTGCCGGAGGAGCAGCGCGAGGCTCTTGCCGACACCTTCTCCGCCGATGTGGTCTCCGCCTTGCGCACGAGCTGTCATGTCGCGCCGAGACCGGGGCCCGGGGTGATTCGCGTGAGGCTTGCCCTGTCCGACGCGACAGCATCGAACGCGGTGGTGAAGACGGTGGCGAACTACACGCCCTACGTCATGATCGCCTACAAGGTCGGTTCCCGAACCTTCAACAGCGGCGTTGGGTATTTCTCCGGAACCGCAACCGCGGAAGCCTATGCCACCGACGCGGCGACCGGCGATCTTCTCTGGCAGGGGGTAGACAGACGCGGCGGCACGACAGCCCTCCTGCAGGACACGACCGACAACTGGCTCGACGTTCACCATGCCTTCCAGGCCTGGGCGGGACAGTTCGTCACCAAGCTTCAGGCCACCGGTCTCTGCGTCTCCCCGCCTTCGTGACCGGCACGCTTCCCTGGCAAGCGCGGCGGGCGGGATCCACGCCGGCCCTTTTGGCCGATCGCTTCAGCGGCTAGACAAGGATCGCCCCGGCGCGGCCGGGCAGGACACCGCACGTCGAGGCCGCCGGCAAGGGAACCGTCGTGACCGCGCAATATCTCTTCCTCGCCCTGGTGCTCGCGCTCACCCTCAACCACCGCAACCGCTTCGTCCGAGCGGCGGGTACCCTGCTCGCGGCGATCGCGCTGGGCTTCATCGTGCTGTCGGTGATCCTGGCCGATACGGACGGCACCTTCGCCGCCGCGCCGACCGGGATGGTCCGGCCGCTGCTGCTGAACGCGCAGGCGGCGGTGGCGCTGGCGGCGATCGTCTTCCTGCTCTGGGCGGCTTGGCGACAGGTGGGGCGCGCATCGACAGACCCGTTGCCCTGGCGCAACGACGCCGCCACCTTCGGGCTGGTGTCGCGCGGCGCGCATTGGGCGACGGCGACCCTGGTGCTGTGCCTGTTTCCGATCGGGCTGTTCCTGCAGACCCTGCCGGCGGCCTCGCCGGACCGGGGCGTGTTCCTGGCGGTGCACCAGACGCTGGGCGTGACGGTGCTGGTTCTGGTGCTGGCCCGTCTCGGCTGGCTCGCACGGAGCCCGCCACCGCCGCTTGCGCCGTCGCTGCGCCGCTGGGAGCGGAGTCTCGCCCGCCTGGTGCATCCCGCCCTCTACGCGTCGATCATCCTGCTGGCCTCGACCGGGCTGCTGCTGACCCTGTCCGGCGGACTCCGGCTGGAGCTGTATGGCTGGACATCGAGGCTCCCCGCCCAGGCAGACGTCGCCGCCGGCGGGTTGTGGAAGACGCTGCACAACCTGGTCCTGCCGATTTTGTTCTACGCGATCATCGCGCTGCATCTTGGCGCCGTGCTGAAGCACCATTTCATCGCGCGCCGGACCCGGGACGTCCGGCGGATGCTGAGATAGGACATCGCCTCATGCAGCAGCCTCGCCCGGACCGCTCGCCTCGACCCCGCCCTGTCACGCGGACAAATCCTAGACATATCCCAGGGGTCCAGGGGACGACCGTCCCCTGGCGGGCTTCGGGCAGAGCCCGGCCTTGACTCCTCCCGCCGGCGACCCAGTTCCATACTGTTTGGTATGTAATGGAGATCAAAATGGCTCGGCTCACTGGAAAAGTCGCGATCGTCACCGGCGCCTCGAAGGGCATCGGCGCCGGGATCGCCAGACGGCTCGCCGCCGACGGCGCGCGCGTGGTGGTGAATTATGCGAAGAGCGCCGACGCGGCAGGGCTGCTGGTGTCGCTGATCGAGAAAGAGGGCGGGCACGCCGTCCCGATCCAGGCCGACATCGCCCGGCCGGAGGAGATCACGCTGCTGTTCGAGAAGACCATCGCCGCGTTCGGCCGCGTCGACATTCTCGTCAACAATGCCGGCATCTATGAATTCGGCGATCTCGCCGGCATCACCCCGGACTCGATCGATCGGCAGTTCGCCCTGAACGTGCGGGGTCTGATCCTGGCGACGCAGGCGGCGGCGCAGGCCTTTCCGGCGGACGGCGGCGTGGTGGTCAACATCTCGTCCGGCGCCGGCATCACCCCGATCGCCCAGGCGCAGGCCTACAGCGCCACCAAGGGCGCGGTCGACAACCTGACCCGCTCGCTGGCGCTGGAGCTCGGACCGCGCAACATCCGCGTCGTCGGCGTGGCGCCCGGTCTCACCGCCACCGAAGGCACCAGCGGCATGGGCGAGGAGGGCGCCGCCCCGTTCGTCGCGCGGACTCCGCTCGGACGCATCGGCCAGCCGGCCGATATCGCCGCCGCTGTCTCGTTCGTGGTGTCCGAGGATGCGGGCTGGATCACCGGCGAGACCCTGCAGGTCGGCGGCGGCCTGCGCCTCTGAGAAAGGCGGGGTCCGCCCCGCAGCCGCTCGCTCCTGTCGCGTCCGTGATCGCTCCTGTCGGCTTTTATCGGGACCGTGCCGCCAACTCCCGGCGAACAGCCTCGTTGGGGGTTGGGCGCTGGGATCGCGGATCGTGATCCCGCAGGACAAGGAAGCGGGCGCCATGCGGTGCAACGATACGGCGACGATCTCGCGGCGCGACGTGCTGATCACGGCGGCGGCGACCACGGCACTCTCCGCCGCCGAGGCAAAGGCACAGCCCGCCGGAGCGCAGGCGGAGAGCGAAGGCCAGACGATGAGCGTCTCGCTGGCCGTCAACGGCAGCCAGCAAACGCTGGAGCTGGACACACGCACGACGCTGCTCGACGCGCTGCGCGAGCATCTGCATCTGACCGGCACCAAGAAGGGCTGCGACCACGGCCAGTGCGGCGCCTGCACGGTGATCGCCGATGGCAGGCGGATCAATAGCTGTCTCAGCCTCGCGGTGATGCACCAGGGCGGCTCGATCACCACCATCGAGGGGCTCGGCACGCCGGACCGGCTGCATCCGATGCAGGCCGCCTTCATCGAGCATGACGGCTATCAGTGCGGCTATTGCACGCCCGGGCAGATCTGTTCGGCGGTCGCCGTGCTCGACGAGATCAGGCGTGGCATCCCGAGCCATGTCACCGCCGACCTGACCGCGCCGGCGGAGCCGACCGGCCTCGAGATGCGCGAGCGGATGAGCGGCAACATCTGCCGCTGCGGCGCCTATTCCAACATCGCCGAAGCGATGGCCGAGATCGCCGGGCGGCCGGCATGAGGCCGTTCAGCTACGAGGTCGCCGCCTCGCCGGCCGGGGCGGCCAGGGCGGTGGCGAGCCGCCCGGGCGCGAAGTTCATCGCCGGCGGCACCAATCTGCTCGACCTGATGAAGCTCGAGATCGAGACCCCGGTGCATCTGGTCGACCTCCAGGGGCTGGGCCTGGACCGGATCGAGCGCACCGCCGAGGGCGGGCTGCGCATCGGCGCCCTGGTCAGCAACACCGACCTCGCCGCCGACGCCACGGTGCGGCGCCATTACGGCGTGCTGTCGCGGGCGATCGTCGCCGGCGCGTCCGGCCAGCTCAGGAACAAGGCGACCACCGCCGGCAACCTGCTGCAGCGCACCCGCTGCCCGTATTTCTACGACACCAACCAGCCCTGCAACAAACGCGCGCCCGGGTCGGGCTGCGCCGCGATCGGCGGCGTCAGCCGGCAGCTCGGCGTGGTGGGTGTGAGCGAGTCCTGCATCGCCACCTATCCCGGCGACATGGCGGTGGCGCTGCGGGTGCTGGACGCGACCGTCGAGACCATCGGCGCGGACGGCGACCGTCGCACGATCCCGATCGGCGCCTTCCATCGCCTGCCCGGCAGTACGCCGCATGTGGAAAACGCGCTGCGGCCGGCCGAGCTGATCACCGCCGTGCTGCTGCCGCCTCCGCTGGGCGGCATCCATCTCTATCGTAAGGTGCGCGACCGCGCCTCCTATGCCTTCGCGCTGGTCTCGGTCGCCGCGGTGATCCAGCGCGACCGCGGCGGGCGGGTGGCGATCGGCGGCATCGCCCCGCGCCCCTGGCGCAGCGAGGCGGCGGACGCGGCACTGGGACGCGGCGCCGGCGCGGTGGCGCAGCGCCTGCTGGAGGGCGCCACGCCGACCGGCGACAACGCCTACAAGCTCACCCTGGTGGAACGGACCCTGGCCGCGACCATCGCCGAAGCGAGGGCGGCATGAAATTCGACACCCCGGCCGGGCAAAACCCGATCGACCGGCTGGCGGTGGTCGGACAGCCGATCGAGCGCATCGACGGCCGGCTGAAGACCACCGGCCGGGCGCCGTACGCCTATGAGCGGCACGACATGGTCGACGACCCCGCGATCGGCGTCGTGGTCGGCGCGGCGATCGCCAAGGGCCGGATCGGCGGCATCGACCTCGCGGCCGCGCGGGCCTCGCCCGGCGTGCTGGCGATCGTCACCGCCGACACTGCCGGCACGCTGCAGAAGGGCAAGCATAACACCGCCCGCCTGCTGGGCGGCCCGGAGATCGAGCATTACCACCAGGCCGTGGCGCTGGTGGTCGCACGGACCTTCGAGCAGGCGCGCGCCGCCGCCATGCTGGTCAAGGTGCGGTACGAGGCCGCGCCCGGCCGGTTCGATCTGGCGGCGCAGCGCGACAGCGCGCCGCTCACCGGCGACGAGGGGCACGAGAAGGGCCCGCTGGTGGAGCGCGTCGGTGCGTTCGAGCCGGCCTTCGACGCTGCCCCGGTCACGCTGGACGCGACCTACCGCACCCCGGACCAGAGTCACGCGATGATGGAGCCGCACGCCTCGATGGCGGCGTGGGACGGCGACCGACTGACGGTCTGGACCTCGAACCAGATGATCGACTGGGGCAGGAGCGACCTGGCGAAGACGCTCGGCATCCCGAAGGACAAGGTGCGTCTGGTCTCGCCCTTCATCGGCGGCGGCTTCGGCGGCAAGCTGTTCCTGCGCAGCGACGCGCTGCTGGCGGCGCTGGGCGCGCGCGCGGCCGGCCGGCCGGTCAAGGTCGCGCTGACCCGGCCGCTGATGTTCAACAACACCACCCACCGTCCGGCGACGATCCAGCGCATCCGCATCGGCGCCACACAGGACGGGCGGATCACCGCGATCGCGCATGAGAGCTGGTCCGGCGACCTGCCGGACGGCGGACCGGAGACCGCGGTCGGCCAGACCAAGCTGCTCTATGCCGGCGACAACCGGATGACGGCGATGCGGCTGGCGGTGCTGGACCTGCCGGAAGGCAATGCGATGCGCGCGCCCGGCGAGGCGCCCGGCCTGATGGCGCTCGAGATCGCCATGGACGAGATGGCCGAGAAACTGGGTCTCGATCCGATCCGGTTCCGGGCGCTGAACGACACGCAGGTCGATCCGGCCAAGCCGGGGCGGCGTTTCTCGCAGCGCCGCCTGGTCGACTGCCTGGAGGACGGCGCGAAGCGCTTCGGCTGGGCGCGGCGCGCGGCGCAGCCCGGGCAGCGCAGGGAAGGCCACCTGCTGATCGGCATGGGCGTGGCGAGCGCGTTCCGCAATTCGATGGTGATGACCTCCGGCGCGCGGGTGCGGCTGGACCGCGCCGGGCTGGTGACGGTCGAGACCGACATGACCGATATCGGCACCGGCAGCTACACGATCATCGCCCAGACCGCGGCCGAGATGATGGGGATCTCGGTCGAACAGGTGAATGTCAGGCTGGGGGATTCGGCGTTCCCGGTCTCGTCCGGGTCGGGCGGGCAATGGGGCGGCAACAGTTCGACGGCGGGCGTCTATGCGGCCTGCGTCAGGCTGCGCGACGCGGTGGCGCAGCGATTGGGGCTCGATCCGGCGCAGGCGGTATTCCAGGACGGCGCGGTACAGGCGGGCGGACGCAGCGTGCCGCTGCACCAGGCGGCGGAAAGCGGCGAGATCGTCGCCGAGGATTCCATCTCCTTCGGCGGCCTGAGCAAGAGATTCCAGCAATCGACCTTCGGCGCGCATTTCGTCGAGCTCTCGGTCGATGGCTTCACCGGCGAGATCAGGGTGCGGCGCATGCTGGCGGTATGCGCGTCGGGGCGGATCCTCAACCCGCGCACGGCGCGCAGCCAGGTGATCGGGGCGATGACCATGGGGGTCGGCGGCGCGCTGATGGAAGCGTTGGCGGTCGACCGCACCCGCGGCTACTTCGTCAACCACGATCTCGCCGGCTACGAGGTCCCGGTGCATGCCGACATCCCGCACCAGGAGGTGGTGTTCCTGGACGACCCGGATCCGACCTCCTCGCCGATGAAGGCGAAGGGGGTGGGCGAGCTCGGACTGTGCGGGGTGGGGGCAGCGGTGGCGAACGCGGTTTACAACGCCACCGGCATCAGGGTGCGGGACTATCCCATCACGCTCGACAAGATGCTCGACCGGCTGCCGCGGATCGCCTGAGCCAGCGGCGTCGGCCCGCGTTGGCCGGTCACTGGCGGATTCACGTTGACTCGCATGCGAGACGGGAGAATTGTCTGACAAAATAATGGAAACGTCGGATGGCTCTCCGGTTCGTCGTCATCGCATGTGCCGCCGCTCTCGCGACGCTGGCCTGTCGGGCCGCTCCGGCCGGGGCAGAAACCCAAAGCCCCACTCCAGGGCGGACCAGCTTCCTGTCGTCTTCCGCGTTGCTCGGGCCGGTCGACGATCCCGACTGGTTCGTCCGCAACATTCCGTTCCTGGAAGTGCCGGAAGCGCAGATCCAGAACGTCTATTATTATCGCTGGCAGACCTACAAGGAACACCTCGTCTATACCGGCTCGATCTATGGCTGGCTGTCGACCGAGTTCCTGACCCCGGTCTCGTACGGTGCGCCCTATGGCGGGGTGGTGGCCGCCGCCGGGCACCAGATCACCGAGGGACGCTGGCTGCACGATCAGACATACATCCGAGACGATATCGACTATTGGTTGAACGGACCGGGCCAGTTTCCCAAACCCATGACCGACGCCGTGAACGCCGACACCAGCGACTGGGCGCACGAATATAGCTTCTGGGCGGCCAGCGCGGTCTGGCAGACGTTCCTCGCCACCGGAGACAGGGATTTCACGACGGCGGAGCTCCCAAGCCTGGTGCGCCAGTACCGCGGCTGGGACAACCATTTCAACAGCGCTCTCGGCCTGTACTGGCAAATTCCTGTCTGGGACGCGACCGAATACACCCCGGCATCGTACGAAAGCAGCGATCCGTATCACGGCGGCGCCGGGTATCGTCCGACAATCAATTCCTACCAATACGGCGACGCCTGGGCGATCTCGAGCATCGCGAGTCTGGCGGGAGACTTTCGAACAGCGGCAGACTACGCGAAGTTCGCCGCAGGACTTCGCCGCGCGACCCAGGCTGGACTATGGGACAGGAACCGATTGTTCTTCTATCACATGAACCGGGACAACAATCCGACCGATGCCTTGCTGGATACGCGCGAGGAGGAGGGTTTCGTACCCTGGATGTTCGATCTGCCACTGGCCTCGGATGCGAAGGCGATGGCGCAGCTTCTCGCGCCGCAGGGTTTCGCCGCGCCCTACGGCCCCACCACCGCCGAACGGCAGAACGACCGATGGTTCAACTATCAAGCGCAGGGCTGCTGTCATTGGGATGGCCCGTCCTGGCCCTATGAGACCTCGCAAACGCTGACCGGGGTCGCGAACCTGCTGCAGGACTATCCGTCGCAGCAGGTGGTCACCGCGTCGGACTACCTGAACCTGCTGCACGGCTACGCAGCCACCCAATACAAGAACGGCGCGCCGTACGTCGCCGAAGCGCACGACGCCGACACCGGGGAATGGATCTACGATACGCCCAATCACAGCGAGGATTACAATCACTCGACCTTCAACGACAACGTCATCTCCGGGCTGATCGGACTTCGCGGGCGGCCGGACGACATCCTGTCGGTCAACCCTCTCGCGCCGGCGCGGTGGGACTATTTCGCTCTCGAGAACGCTCCCTATCACGGCCACAACGTCACGGTCCTGTGGGACCGCACCGGCAGCCGTTACAGTCAGGGTGCCGGGCTGCGGGTCTATGTCGACGGCAGGCTGTCAGCATCGCGGCGCACGCTCGGCGCGCTGGCGGTGTTCGTCGGCCCGCCGATCCGGCAGGATCGCGTCTGCCGAATCGCCGACATCGCCGTCAACAGCCAGAGTGTGTCGTATGGTCCGCAGCCGGTCGCGACCTATCAGGGCTACCAGCCCGGAATCTTGGACAATGTGTGGCACGCCATCGACGGGGTGGTGTTCAGGACCGGCATCCCAGAGAACACGCGCTGGACCACGTACAGCTCGCCCAACGCGACCGACTCGTTCGGAGTGAATTTCCAGCGCGACGTCACCGTGCAGGGCGTGAACCTGGTTTTCTACGATGATGGCGGCGGTGTTCGGGTGCCGGCGTCGTACGATCTGCAATATTGGACCGGCAGCGCCTGGGCGAGCATCCCGAGCCAGACCAGGACCAACAGCCGGGCGGTGGCCAACGCTCCGAACGAGATCGATTTCCCGGCATTGACCACAAGCCAGATTCGGGTCGTCGCTCCGAACGCCGGCGGCGGAGCCGGCTGGGGCCTCAGCGAATTCCAGGCCTTCGGGCGACGGGTGTTCCAGATCGCCAACCTCAATAGCGGCCTGCTGCTCGGTGTCGAGGGCATGTCGCGGTCGCCGGGCGAACATCTCGTGCAGTCCGAGGATAACGGCGCCACCGACCGTCTGTGGGAACTGGTCCCGGCCGGTCAGGGAGGCTTCCTGATCCGGAATCTCGCAAGCGGGCTGCTCATGGGCGTGTCTGGCGCGCAGACGACCGACAGTGCTCCAATCTCGCAGCAGACGCCTGACGGACGTGCCAATCAGGTGTGGCTGCTGGCCGACCAGGCCGCGAACGGACAATTCAGGCTCCGCAACAAACACAGTGGCCTGCTTCTCGGCGTGGCGGGCGAGTCGACGAACGACGCTGCCCAGGTCGTGCAGTTCGAGGATAACGGCACGCCTGACCACCTCTGGCTGATGAGACCGGCCGCACCCCCGTCCGGGAGTGCGCTTGCCGAGTCGTCATGCGAGCAGAGTTTGATTCGGTAGGCTCAAACGGCAGCGCCTAAAGAACGGCCAGCCTATTCTGGATCGGTTCCGGCCGGTTCCACGTTCTCTGCGCCGGCACGACCACCGCCCAACTGGTTGGAACGCTCAGCGTCCGGTGCGCCGGGCTTCTTGTGGTTCCCGGTATTCTGCTGACCGTCCGTGTGCACGATCTCTTCCTCGGTGTGCTTGTCCATCGTCCGATGTCTCCTCTCCGGTTTGAACGCCTGGGAGGAGCGGAGTTCCGGCGTCGCGTGGAGCCGCGCCCGGTCCACAACCAACCGTGGAAGCACCTTTCCGGAGACGCGTGTTCCGCGGCAGGCGGAACGCGGGATACGATCCGCCGAGCGGGTTCGCAGCGGTCACACACGCTCGATGAGCATGGCGATTCCCTGGCCGACGCCGATGCACATCGTGACGACGGCGCGCTTCAGGCCCAGCGTCTCCAGGCCATGCACCGCCGTCAGCGCCAGCCTGGCGCCGGACATGCCCAGAGGATGGC
>CAIMSN010000098.1 GCA_903844135.1 uncultured Rhodospirillales bacterium
CACACCGATCGACACCACCACGATCTCCCCCGCCGCGCCCTGCTCCTTGAGCCGGACCGCCTCCTCGACCGCAATCTCGTCGAACGGGTTCATCGACATCTTCACCCCGGCCAGCTCAACACCGGAACCGTCCGCCTTCACTCGCGGCTTCACGTTGTAGTCAATCACACGCTTCACCGGCACCAGAAGCTTCATGTCCGCGCCCATGGCCTACATCCCGCCCGGATAGTTCGGTCCGCCGCCGCCCTCGGGCGCGGACCAGTCGATGTTCTGGGTCGGGTCCTTGATGTCGCAGGTCTTGCAGTGCACGCAGTTCTGAGCGTTGATCTGCAGGCGCGGCTTGGTGTCTAGGTCGACGGCTTCATAGACCCCGGCCGGGCAGTAGCGGCTTTCCGGCGAGCGGTACTCGTCCCAGTTCACCCCCTGCCAGCGCGACGGATCGCGCAACTTGAGATGCACCGGCTGGTTCTCCTCGTGGTTGGTGTTGGACAGAAACACCGAGGAGAGCTTGTCGAAGGTCAGCTTGCCGTCCGGCTTGGGATAGACGATCGGCTTGGACGCCGACGCCCGGTCCAGCACCTCGTTGTCGGCATGCGGGTGATGCAGGGTCCAGGGCGCGCGGCCGCGCAGCAGCACGGTGTCGATCGCCGAGTAGGCGAAGCCGCCGACCTGGCCCCATTTCGCGAACGCCGGCCGCACGTTGCGCACGTCGCGCAGCTCGCTCCACAGCCAGCTCTGCCGCACCTTGTCGGTGAACGAGGCCGGTTCGGCCGGACGGCCGTTGGCCAGCGCCTCGGCCACCGCCTCGGCGGCCAGCATGCCGGACTTCATCGCCGCATGGGTGCCCTTGATCTTCGGCACGTTCAGGAAGCCGGCGGCATCGCCGACCAGCGCGCCGCCCGGGAAGGTCAGTTTCGGGATCGATTGCAGGCCGCCCTCCGACAGCGCGCGGGCGCCGTAGGACAGGCGCTTGCCGCCTTCGAAATTGCCGCGCATCGCTTTGTGCGTCTTGAGGCGCTGCATCTCCTCGAACGGCGACAGCCAGGTGTTGGCGTAGTCCAGCCCGACCACGAAGCCGTAGGACACGAGGTTCTCGCCGAAATGATACAGCCACGAGCCGCCATAGGTCTTGCGGTCGAGCGGCCAGCCCATGGTGTGCTGGATGAAGCCCGGGCGATGGTTGGCGGCCGGGATCTCCCACAATTCCTTGATGCCGAGCCCGTAGGTCTGCGGATCGACGCCGTCGCGCAGCGCGAACCGCGCCATCAACTGCTTGGACAGCGAGCCGCGGCAGCCTTCCGCGAACAGCGTGTACGGCGCACGCAGCTCCATGCCGACGGCGTGGTTGGGGGTCGGCTCGCCGTCCTTGCCGATACCCATGTCGCCGGTGGCGATGCCGACGATGCGGCCCTCCTCTTCCAGCAGCTCGGCGGCGGAAAAGCCCGGATAGATCTCGACGCCCAGCGCCTCGGCCTGGGTCGCCAGCCAGCGGCACACATTGCCCAGGCTGACGATGTAGTTGCCGTGATTGGCCATCTGCGGCGGCGTCGGCAGCTTGAAGCTGCGCTTTTCCGTCAGATAGAGCATCGCGTCGTCGGCGGCCGCGGTGTCCAGCGGGGCGCCCTGCGCGCGCCAGTCCGGGATCAGCTCGTCGAGCGCCCGCGGCTCGATCACCGCGCCGGACAGGATGTGCGCGCCGACCTCGGAGCCCTTCTCGACCAGGCAGACCGCCATCTCCGGAGAGAGCTGTTTCAGACGGATCGCAGCCGCCAGGCCGGCCGGCCCGCCGCCCACCACCACAACGTCGAACTCCATCGCCTCGCGGGTGGACTCGCTCATGCTCTCGCTCGCTCCGTGACCTGGGCGTCTATGTGGCCGCTGTGGCGGCGCGGATCAACGTTGGAATGAAGGGGAGGAAGGATTCTTCTTTTTCTGAAGAAAAAGAAGCAAAAAGGCTTTATTAGTTTGGGACTTTGACTCCATGGGTAATTCTTTCTTGCGGATAAAAGTTCTTTGGTTCTTTCTTTCAAGAAAGAACACCTTCCTATGCTTCCGGATGCCTGGCAGCCCAGTGACTCGACAACTCGATCACGGCGGCGGCGGTCTCCTCGATCGAGCGATGGCTCACATCGACCACCGGCCAGCCATGGCTCAGGCACAGGCGGCGCGCCCACAGCACCTCGCTACGCACCAGGTCGGGATCGACGTAGGTGTTCTCGCGCTCGTCCATCTCCTTGCCGCCGCCGGACGGCGCGATCAGCCGCAGGCGGTTGCGCCGGATCTCGATCAGCGTGCGCGGATCGATCGTCAGCCCGATCACCGGGCGCTTCACCACGACCAGCTCCTGCGGCAGCGCCACGCCCGGCACCAGGGGCACGTTCGCCGCCTTCACCCCGCGATTGGCGAGATAGAACGCGGTCGGCGTCTTGGAGGCGCGCGACACGCCGACCAGGACCACGTCGGCATTGGCGAGGCCGGCGGTGGCCTGGCCGTCGTCGTGCGCCAGGACGTAGTGCATTGCCTCGATCCGCTTGTAGTACTCCTCGTCGAGCACGTACTGGCTGCCGGGACGGCCGACCGCGGCCTCGCCGATGCACTCCTGCAACATCGACAGCACCGGATCGAGCACGTTGAGGATCTGCACGCCGAGCTGGGCGCAGGAGGCGTCGAGCTCCTGGCGCAGCTTGCGATCCATCATCGAGGCCAGCACCGGGCCCGGATCGTCGGCGATGCCCTCCATCACCCGCCGCAGATGCATCCGGGACCGGATCAGGTTCCAGCGGTGATACACCACGGTGGCGTGCTCGAACTGCGTCACCGTGGCGCGGGCGATCGAGTTCAGCGTCTCCCCGGTCGCATCCGAGACCAGGTGCAGGCTGATGCGCTGCTGGGTCATCGCCTCACGCGGTCTGCTTGGTCCGGTTCTGCAGCGCCGCCTGGGCAGCCGCCAGGCGCGCGATCGGCACCCGGAACGGCGAGCAGGAGACGTAGTCCAGGCCGAGGATTTCGCAGAACTCGATCGAGGACGGGTCGCCGCCGTGCTCGCCGCAGATGCCGAGCTTGATGTCGGGCTTCACGTCGCGGCCCTTTTCGGCGGCGATCCGGACCAGCGCGCCGACGCCGTCGCGGTCGAGCGTCACGAACGGGTCGCGCGGCAGCAGCCCCTTCTCGATGTAGTGCGGCAGGAACGAGCCGGCATCGTCGCGCGACAGGCCGAAGGTGGTCTGGGTCAGGTCGTTGGTGCCGAACGAGAAGAAATCGGCATGGGCGGCGATCTGGTCAGCGGTGAGCGCCGCGCGCGGCAGCTCGATCATGGTGCCGACGGTGTAGTCGATGGCAACCCCGCCGGTGCCGACGATCTCCTTCGCGACGGCCTCGACGTCGGCGCGGGTCACCTGCAGCTCGGAGGCGCTGCCGACCAGCGGGATCATGATCTCCGGCTTGACCGGCTTGCCGGTCTCCTTGCCGACCAGCACCGCCGCCTCGAAGATCGCACGCGCCTGCATCTGGTAGATCTCGGGGAAGGTGATGCCGAGGCGGCAGCCGCGATGGCCGAGCATCGGGTTGCTCTCCGACAGGGCCGCATGGCGCTGCTTCACCACGTCGAGGCTCTCGCCCATCGTCTTGGCGAGCTCGGCGAGCTCGGACTCGGTGTGCGGCAGAAACTCGTGCAGCGGCGGGTCGAGCAGGCGGATCGTCACCGGCAGGTCGGCCATGATGCGGAACAGGGCGGCGAAATCGTCGCGCTGGAACGGCAGCAGGGTGGCCAGCGCCTTGGCGCGGGCGGCGGCGTTCTCGGCCATGATCATCTGGCGCACCGCGCCGATCCGCTCCGGCGCGAAGAACATGTGCTCGGTGCGGCACAGGCCGATGCCCTCGGCGCCGAACCTGGCGGCGGTGGCGGCATCCTCCGGCGTCTCGGCGTTGGCGCGCACCTTGAGGCGGCGCACCTGGTCGGCCCAGCCCATCAGGGTGGAGAAATCGCCCGACAGGGTCGGCTGGATGGTGGCGACCTTGCCGGCGAATACCTCGCCGGTCGAGCCGTCCAGGGTGATCCAGTCGCCGGCCTTGAGGGTGTGCTGCCCGGCCGACAGGGTCTGCGCCTTGTAGTCGACGCGGATGCCGCCGCAGCCGGCGACGCAGGCGCGGCCCATGCCGCGCGCCACCACCGCGGCGTGGCTGGTCATGCCGCCGCGGGTGGTGAGCACGCCGCGGGCGGCATGCATGCCGTGCACGTCCTCGGGGCTGGTCTCGATGCGCACCAGGATCACGTCCTCGCCCTTGGCGGCGCGGGCCTCGACCTCGTCGGCGCTGAACACGATCGCTCCGCCGGCGGCGCCGGGCGAGGCCGGCAGGCCGCGCGCCAGCACGGTGCGCTCGGCCTTCGGGTCGAGCGTCGGGTGCAGCAACTGGTCGAGCGAGGCCGGCGAGATGCGCTGGATCGCCTCCTCGTGGCTGATGCGGCCTTCCTGGGCCATCTCGATGGCGATGCGCAGGCTGGCGGCGGCGGTGCGTTTTCCGGACCGGGTCTGGAGCATGTACAGCTTGTTCTGCTGCACGGTGAACTCGATGTCCTGCATGTCGCGGTAGTGCCGCTCGAGCGTGTCGCGCACCGCCAGCAGCTCGGCATAGGCGTCGGGCAGCACCGCCTCCATCGACAGCTCGCCCTCCTTGGCGCGCAACTGCGACATCGGCTGCGGGGTGCGGATGCCGGCGACCACGTCCTCGCCCTGCGCGTTCACCAGATATTCGCCGTAGAACACGTTCTCGCCGGTTGACGGGTCGCGGGTGAAGCAGACGCCGGTGGCGCAATCCTCGCCCATGTTGCCGAACACCATCGCCTGCACGTTCACCGCCGTGCCCCAGTCGGCCGGGATGTCGTGCAGACGGCGATAGGTGTTGGCGCGCGGGTTCATCCAGGAGCCGAACACGGCGCCGATCGCGCCCCAGAGCTGGTCGTCGGGCGATTGCGGGAACGGCTTGCCGGTCTCGCGCTCGACCAGCTCCTTGTAGCTCTCCACCACCTGCGACCAGTTGTCGGCGGTCAGCGCGGTGTCCTCGAGCACGTCCATCTCGGTCTTGATGTCCTCGATGATCTCCTCGAAGCGGTGGTGCGACACCCCCAGCACCACCGAGCCGTACATCTGGATGAAGCGGCGATAGCTGTCCCAGGCGAAGCGCGGGTCGCCGGACGAGGCCGCCAGCCCCTTCACGGTGTCGTCGTTGAGGCCGAGATTGAGCACCGTATCCATCATGCCCGGCATCGACACCCTGGCGCCGGAGCGCACCGAGACCAGCAGCGGCTTCTCGGCACTGCCGAAACCGAGCCCGACCGCCTCCTCGATCAGTGCCAGGGCGGCGTCCACCTGCGGCTTGAGGTCGGCGGGATAGCTCCGGTCGTTGCGGTAGAATTCGGTGCAGAGCTCGGTGGTGATGGTGAAGCCGGGCGGCACCGGCAGGCCGATCCCGGCCATTTCCGCCAGGTTGGCGCCCTTGCCGCCGAGCAGGTTGCGCATGTCGGCCCGGCCCTCGTTGCGGCCGGCGCCGAAGCTGTAGACCCACTGCGTCATGACCCGTCTCCTTCCGCAAACGGCCCCTGGTCGGGCCGGTCTGGCCTGTCGAAACACCGAGCCGGCAAGACGCGATGCAATGCAGCCACACGGTATAGGAGTAATCGACGCACGAAAAGCACGGGAGTTCGGCTTTCGACTTGTGCAGCGCAGCAATAAAGCTGACAAATTCTCAGGCCGGCGACGCGTTTGCCGGGACGACGCAAGCGCGGCATAATCCGTCTCGGAGCCGGGTTAGCACAGTGGTAGTGCAGCGGTTTTGTAAACCGAAGGCCGGGGGTTCAAATCCCTCACCCGGCACCAGCCGCTCCAGGCCGTCATGGCGGTCCGCAGGCGATGGTCTCGGACAATCAAACCGGGTTGCAAGGGCCGCCGGCCCTTGCCGGGTCGAGGGCAGAGCCCTCGCCTTGCGACCCGGGCCGCAACCGCGCGTGGGTCCGGAACGCTGCACCCCTATACAGGTCGGAGCCGAGCATGCCGCATGACACCATCGACCTGTCGTTCGGGCGCGGCCATCTGCCGGTGCGGCTGGCAGACGGGCTGATCCCGACGATCATCCGCAAGCGGCCGCTGCCGAAGTTGCGCGACGGCGGCGAAGCGGTCCGCGCGGCGCTGGCGCGGCCGGTCGGCGCGCCGGCTTTGTCGACGCTGGCGAAGGGCCGCGGCAGCGCCTGCATCCTGATCTGCGACATCACCCGGCCGGTGCCGAACCGGCTGTTCCTGCGCCCGATGATCGAGACCATGCTCGCCGGCGGCATCCCGGCCGGGCGCATCACCGTGCTGGTGGCGACCGGCCTGCATCGTCCGAACGAGGGCGCCGAGCTCGCCGAGCTGGTGGGCGATCCCTGGGTGCTGGACACGGTGCGCGTCGAGAATCATTTCGCGCGCGACGATTCGGCGCATGTTTTCCTCGGGCGCACCGCGACCCGCGGCACGCCGGTCGGCATCGACCGCCGCTTCGTCGAGGCGGAGCTGCGCATCGCCACCGGACTGGTCGAGCCGCACTTCATGGCCGGCTGGTCCGGCGGCCGCAAGGTGGTGGCGCCCGGCGTGGCGCATCACGAGACCATCCGCACCTTCCATTCGGCCCGCTTCATGGAGGATCCGCTCGCCGTGCAGTGCAACCTCGTGGGCAATCCGCTGCACGAAGAACAGCTCGAGATCGTCCGCATGCTGGGCGAGATCTACGCGCTGAACACCGTACTCGACGAGGACCGCGACCTGGTCCACGTGACCTTCGGCGACATCCTCGCCAGCCACGACGATGCGGTCGCGTTCGTGCGCGACGCGACCCGGATCCCGGTGCCGCGCCGCTACCAGACGGTGGTCACCTCGGCCGCCGGCTACCCGCTGGACAAGACCTACTATCAGACGGTGAAGGGCATGGTGACGCCGCTCGACATTCTGGCCCCGGGCGGCACGCTGATCATCGCCTCGCAATGCTCGGAGGGTTTCGGCTCGGACGAGTTCCGCGCGGCGCAGACCCGGCTGGTCGGCATCGGCGCGGAACGGTTCCTGGCGACGCTGACGGCCAAGTCGCTCGCCGACATCGACGAGTGGCAGACCGAGATGCAGCTCAAGGCGACGCGCCTCGGGCAGGTGCTGCTCTACACCACCGGGCTCGACGACGAGGAGCGGCGGATCACCGGAGTCGCGCTGACGGGCGACATCGAGCGCGCGATCGCGGCGAGCGCGGCGCGCCACGACGATCCCCACGTCGCGTTCGTGCCCGAGGGACCCTATGTGGTTCCCGTCCACGTGCCCGTCTGACCCCGTCGGGGGTCGCCGCTACGGTGCGATCAGGATGGCGCGGAAATCGTTGACGTTGGTCAGCGTCGGCCCGGTGATCACCTGGTCGCCGAGCGCCTCGAAGAAGCCGTGCCCGTCATTGTCGGCGAGGCGGGCGCGGGAGCTGATGCCGAGCGCCGCGGCGCGCGCGATGGTATCGGGGGCGACGATGGCCCCGGCCACTTCCTCCGCGCCATCCACGCCGTCGGTGTCGCCGGCCAGCGCGAAGATCCCGGGGCGTCCGGCGAGTTCGATGGCGAGCGAGAGCAGGAATTCGACGTTCCGCCCGCCGCGACCCTGGCCGCGCACCGTCACCGTGGTCTCGCCGCCGGAGATCAGCACGCAGGGCGGCGGTGCCGGCTGGCGGTGCAGCGACACCTGCCGGGCGATGCCGGCCATGACGCGGCCGACCTCGGCGGCCTCGCCCTCGATGGCGTCGCCCAGGATCAGCGGGGTGAACCCGGCGGCGCGCGCCACCGCGGCGGCGGCTTCCAGCGAGGCCTGCGGCGTGGCGATCACGTGCGTCGCCGTGTGCAGAAAGGCGGCATCGCCGGGCTTCGGCGTCTCCGCGGTTGGGTCGGCGAGGCGTGACCGGATCGTTGCCGGAACGTCGAAGCCGAAGCGTGCGAGGATGGCGGACGCATCGGCCTGCGTGGTCGAGTCCGGCACCGTCGGGCCGGATGCGATCACCGACGGGTCGTCGCCCGGCACGTCGGAGATCACCAGCGTCACCACCGGCGCCGGCGCGGCGGCAGCGGCGAGGCGACCACCCTTGATCGCCGAAAGATGCTTGCGGACGCAATTCATGTCGTGAATCCCGGCGCCGCTGCGCAGCAGCGCACGGTTGATCGCCTGCTTGTCGGCGAGCGACACGCCGTCTCCCGGCAGCGACAGCAGCGCCGAGCCGCCGCCGGAGATCAGGCAGAGGACGAGGTCGTCCGGCCCCAGGCCCTGCACCAGCTCCAGGATGCGGGACGCGGCCCTCTGCCCGGCGGCATCAGGCACCGGATGGCTGGCCTCGACCACCTCGATCCTGGGCAGCGTCCCGACGCCGTGGCCGTATCGTGTGACGACCAGCCCGGAGAGCGGACGGTCCGCAGGCCAATGCGCATCGACCGCACGGGCCATCGAGGCGGCCGCCTTTCCGGCGCCGACCACCACGGTCCGGCCGCGCGGCGGCGCCGGCAGATGATGCGGGATGAGCTGGTCGGGATCGGCCGCCGCGATGGCGGCGTCGAACATCCGCCGCAGCAGCGCGCGCTGGTTCATGGTGTTTCCCTTCGATCGCGTCGCCGCCGATCTTAGCCGGCGCGCACCCGCCCGGCGACCGACCCGACGGTCCGGTGTTACCGCTACCGTCGCGTGCCGTAGGCGGCTGCGACCGCGTCGGCGATCCGCTGGTCGTCGGCGGGAGGAAGACCGCTGATGCCGATGCCGCCGATCGTCGCACCGCTCTGATCGCAAATGACGGCGCCGCCGGGCATGCCGGTGAGGGTCGGGTCCGCGAAATAGCCCGCCGGCATGCCGTCGCGCACCAGGCGCTCGTGGAACGCCGTCGTCGAGACGCCGAGCCTGGCGGCGCTGTAGGCCTTTGCCTCCGACAATCTGACGCTCCTGACCGGCGCCCCGTCCATGCGGCTGAATGCCAGGAGCGCGCCGCGCTCGTCGGTCACCGCGACGCAGGCGGGCCGGCCGAACGCCTGCGCCTGCATGACGGCGTCCTCCAGAAGGCGATGTGCGGCAGAGCGATCGAGCGTCATCAAGGCTGGTGCCTTTTCGGGTTTGTCGGGGGGTGGCGCATCACTGTCTCGCGGTTCCTGTCGCCCGGATCCTAGAACGCGTTCTTCTTCGGCAGATATTGCTGCAGCAGAAGAAGGTCCAGCGCGCCGAGCCGGTCGCTCGCGGTCATGGCCTGGTGCCAGTACGGATAGAGCAGGGGCAGCTTGCTGACGGCGTTCAGCCGCTCCATGTCGGCGTCGGTCAGTCGCAGCTCCACCGCCTTGAGGTTGGTCCGGAGCTGATCCTCGGTGTTGGCACCGATCACCACCGACGCCACCGCCGGTCGATGCAGCAGCCAGGCCAGCGCGACCTCGGCGGCGGAGACGCTGTGCTCCTCGGCGACCTGAACCAGCACGTCGATGATGTCGTAGAGCCGGGACTCGTCGCGGATCGGCGGCTCGGGCCAACCGGCGAAGTTGCGTCCGTCCTCCGGACCGTCCTGGCCGCGGCGATATTTGCCCGACAGCAGGCCGCCGGCGAGCGGGCTCCAGACCAGGACGCCCAGACCCTGGTCCAGCGAGATCGGCACCAGCTCGTATTCGGCCTCGCGCGCCTCGAGGGTGTAGTGGATCTGCTGGCTGATGAAGCGTGCGCCGCCGGCCCGATCGGCCGCTCCCAGCGCCTTCATGAGCTGCCAGCCAGTGAAGTTCGATACGCCGACGTAGCGGACCTTGCCGGATGCGACGAGGGCATCCAGCGCCGCCATGGTCTCCTCGACCGGTGTCAGCCCGTCCCACTCGTGCAACTGGTAGAGATCGATATGGTCGACCCCGAGCCGCTTCAGGCTCGCGTCGCAGGCTCGCATCAGATAGTGCCGGGAGAGCCCGGCGTCGTTCGGGCCGGATCCCATCGGAAACCGCGCCTTGGTCGCCACCAGCACACGTCCGCGCTTCCCCTTGATCGCTTCGCCGACGATCTCCTCGGATGTTCCGGACGAGTAGATGTCCGATGTGTCGAGAAGATTGACGCCGGCGTCGAGCGCGATGTCGACGATGCGCGTGGCTCCCGCCTGGTCGGTACTGCCGACATACGAGAACCGCTCCTTGCCGCCGAATGTCATGGTGCCGAGAGTCAGGGCGGAAACCTTGAGGCCGGATCGGCCGAGCAGGCGATATTCCATCGTTGGTGACCTCTTTCGTTGTCGCTGGAGCGTCGGTCGGTGCGCCGATCGCCGCTACTTGATGATGCCGATCTTCTTGCGATCGATGGTGATGAACACGGCCGTGACGAGGACGATACCCTTGATGATGTTCTGGAAGTACGGGTCGACCCCGCCCATGTTCATGCCGCTCGACAGGAGCGTGATGATCAGGACGCCGAGCATCGTGCTGGTGATGCTGCCGAGCCCGCCGGTCAGCGGTGTTCCGCCGACGACCACGGAAGCGATCACGTCGAGTTCGAGACCGAGCCCGAGCTGGGAGGTCGCGGCCATGGTGCGCGCGCCCTGCAGCAGGCCAGCCATGCCACACAGGGCGCCAAGCAGCACATACATCAGGATCTTCACGCGCATGACCGGAATGCCGGTGAGGATCGAGACGCGCTCGCCGCCGCCGATGGCGCGCACTTCACGACCGAACACGGTGTAGTTGATGATCGCCCAGGCCACCGCCGCCAGGATCAGGCCGATCACGACCTCATGCGGTAATCCGTACGTGATGCCCGAATAGGCATCGAGGAAGCTGTCGTCGCCGATCGACACCGGCGCGCCACGCGTGAAATACAAGACCAGACCGCGATAGACGACCATCGTGCCCATCGTGGCGATGAAGGACGGTACTTTGCCGACCGCCAGCAGCAGGCCGTTGAGGCAACCGCACACCGACCCGACCGCGATGGCGGGGATGATCGCCCAGACGCCCAGGCTGGTGGACGTCACCGCCGCCACGAGTGCCGACACGGCCACGATCGCGCCCACCGAGATGTCGATCGACCCGGCCATGATGATGAACGTCATGCCGAGTGCGGCGACGAGCAGCACAGTACCCTGTTCGAGCACCGTCGAGAGATTCTCGAGCGACAGGAAGCGCGGCGACATCGCGGTGAAGACCGCCACCAGGATGACCAGGAAGATGAGCGGAAATCCTCGCCGCAGCAGCTCGATCCGCGGAACCTTCCATCCCTCGGCCGGAGCGACAATCTTGCCCGAGGCGGTTACGGTGCTGATCTCGTTCATCATCATGCCTCAGGTCATGTATTTCACGATGTCGTGCTCTTCGACGCCATCCAGCGTCGCGAATTCGTGGGCGGCCACACCCTGCCGGAGCACGACCAGCCGATCCGACATGCCGATGAGTTCCGGCATGTCCTCGGAGGAAAGCAGGATGGCGAGGCCCTCGGCCGCCTTCTGCCGTATGAGCCCGTAGATCTCGACGCGAGCGCCCATGTCCACGCCGCGGGTCGGGTTGTTCAGCAGGAGCAGCGTCGGGCCGACGGCGAGACACTTTCCCAGCACCACCTTCTGCATGTTGCCGCCCGAGAGCGAACGGCACGGCGCGTCGGCGCTCGCGGTACGGATGCCGATCTGCTTGATCAAGTCGGCGGACATGGCGCGGGCGCGGGATCTGTCGAAGAAAGGTCCGCGCGTCGGCGGCCGGGCCATGACCAGATTGTCGAGCACGCTGAACCCTGCGATCAGCCCCTCGTTGCCGCGATCTCCGGGAAGGTGGGCGATGCCGTCATGCCAGGCCGTGCGCGGCGTCTGCGGATGGTACTCCTCTCCCGCGAGATGCAGCACGCCATGACGCAGCTTCTCGTCGCCGACGATGCCGGCGAACAGCGCTTCCGCCCCGGCGCCCTTGAGACCCGCGAGCCCGAGGATCTCGCCACGTCGGACCTCGATGCTGAGATCGTTCAGCTCCCGGCCGACCGCCGCCTCCCTGACGCGCAGAACCGCCGGGGCGGCAGGAACCGTGGGCGACGGGCGCGGCGGATAGGTGCCGTGCGACAGGTCGCGCCCGACCATCAGACGATGGATCTCGTCGGGTGCGATCTTCGCGGCGGCGAACGACCCGACGAAGCGCCCGTCCTTGAGGATCGTCAGATCATCGGCCGCCGCAAGAACTTCGCTGAGATGGTGAGACACGAAGCCGATCGTCATGCCCTGGGACTTCAGCTCCTGCATCACCGTCAGCACGGCGTCGACCTCGCGATGATCGAGGTAGGCGGTCGACTCGTCGAGCAGGAGGGTGTCGGGGTCCGACGAGATGGCGCGGGCGATCTCGATGCATTTCAGTTCGCCGAGATTGAGCCGGTCGATGTTGGTCGAGACCGAGATCTTGACGCCGATCCGGTCGAGCGCGTCCTGCGCCTGCCGCGCCATCATGCCGCGCTTCATGATTCCCAGTGGCCGGGCATAACGCCTGAGAGCGCCGATGAAGATGTTTTCGGCGATCGTCAGCGACCGGTTGATCGTGATCTCCTGGTGAACCAGCGCCACGCCGCGCGCGGCCGCGTCCGCCACCGAGAGCGGCGCGTAGGGCGCGTCGTTCAGGGTCATCTCCCCGCTATCCGGACGCAGGGCGCCGCCGAGCATGCGCAGGGTCGTGGACTTGCCGGCGCCGTTCTCACCGACGATGGCATGAACCGTGCCCGTGCGCAGCGTGATCGACACATCGCCGGCCGCACGGGTCGGGCCGTACCGCTTGTTCAGACCGACTGCGACGAGCGTCATGGGGTCCAACCGTGCAAGGAGTGACTGAAAACGACGCCGGCACCTCACGCCGTGACCGACGTGAGGCCGACGTTCCGCTCCATTACTGGGAGTAATGGATCTCGTAGGCCGGGGACAACGGCGCGTCCTTGGTATAGACCTTCGAGTGAGCCTTGAAATCGTAGTTCGGCTGCCCGCCTGGGAAGTCCCGCTCGTAGCGGGGAACGTCGGCCTTCGTCATCGGCAGCAGCTTCAGCTTGATGGTTGCCTGGTCGGCGGGAATCTTGAGACCATGCAGGTAGTTGTACATGATCTCCAGCGCGATGCCGCCCTGGACCCAGTGGCCGCCGATATCGAAGATCTGCTCGCCGTTCTTCACTTCCTCCACGTTCTCGGGGTTGAGATCCATCCCGACCACGATCACGTCCTTGCCGGGCATTTTGCCCTTGCTCTTCAGCGCAGCGAGGACGCCCATCGCCGTCGGGTCGTTGCCGCACCAGACGCCGGTGATGTCCGGGTGGCCCTGATAGAGCGACTCGAACGCTGTCTGCGACTGGTCGCGGACGAAATTGCCGTCGACCTCGCCGACGATCCTGACGTGGCCGTCTTCATCGACCGCCTTCTGGAAACCCTTGCGACGGTCGATCGCGACCGACGTGCCCGCAGTTCCGTTGACGACGCCGATCACCTTCTTGCCGTCCGGACCAGGCTGTACCGCGGCCAGCAGCGCCTTGCCCATGTTGTAGCCGGAGTCGAAGTCGCTCGGCCCGACGAACGCGATGTAGTTGGTATGATCGCCTGTCTGCGGCGAGAAGCTCGGGTAGGTGTCGACGATGATGACCGGAATGTTCGCGCGCTTGGCGAACCGGATGGTGGCGGGCGCGGTCGACCAGTAACCGACCGATATGATGCCGTCGACCTTGCGGGCGACCAGATCCTGCGCCGCCTGGGTCATCTGGTCCGGCTTGTTGTCGGCATTGAGCACGATCAGATGGACGCCGAGCTGGGTCGCGCCCGTCTGGAGAAACGTGATGTCCCTGTTCCAGAACTGTGAATCGAGGGTTGGCACGACAACGCCGATGGTCGGCTCGTCGGCTGCCCCGGCTCCCGAGGACAGGCCGCAGATCGCGGCGGCAGCGATGATCGTCTTACTGGTCTTGGACAGGCCGGACATCTTCCGATCCCCTTGCTTTTCTTGGTTGATCCCGCGGCGGGATGACGTTTCCAGCGTTTACTGCGTCACGCGCGACAACGCCGCGGTCGCCAATGGCCCGACCGACATCGTCGGCCCGGAAACCGAGGATCGACTGATGGGTCGCGATCGGCATCGACGGCGATGGTGCCGTGATGGTTTCGTAGAGGTGCGATATTCGCACTCATTGTTTGTTTCCCCAAGCGGCAGATCGTAACTTGCCTGACCGGCTCTCCAACAAACTGCGCCGTTCGAAGAGCCGTGTCACTAAAGAATCATGGCGTCGGCGCGTTATTTAAGTTCCAGGCGAACGAGCAGGCGAATTCTTGTTATAATGCAGTAAAGCGCAGTGGTGACCCGCCGGACGCTCACGAAGCCGTTTGCGAAACGGTTCGGCGGCCGAGCGCCTCCGGATTGATGCAGGTATGGGGCTGCTCGCCCGACAGAACCGCGAGCACGTTGCGCGACACGATTTCCCCCATCTGCAACCTGGTTCCCTCCGTCGCCGAGGCGATATGCGGCACGATGACGACGTTCGGCAGATCGATCAGGCCGGGTGCGAGCGCCGGCTCGTCCTCGAACACGTCGAGCGCGGCACCCCAGATGCGATTCTCGCGCAGCGCCTCGACCAGGGCTCTCTCGTCGATGACCGGCCCACGGCTCGCATTGATCAGAATGGCGGTCGACTTCATCCGCCGCAGCTCGGCGGCGCCGATATAATGCTTTGTTTCCGGCAGGAGCGGCACGTGCAGCGTCAGGAAGTCCGATCGCGCCAGGAGTTCGTCCTTGCCGACGAACCGTGCGCCGGTCTCGTCCTCGATGGCGCGGTTCGGTTCGACGTCGCTGTAGATGATCTCCATGTCGAACCCGCGCGCCTTGCGGGCGACGTTGCGTCCGATCCGCCCCGCGCCGGCGATGCCGAGGACCTTGTGATCGACGTCGGCGCCGATGAAGAACATCGGCTTCCAACCGTCCCAATGTCCCTCGCGCAGGAACCGTTCGGCCTCGGGAATCCGACGCGCCATCGCCAGCATCAATGCGATCGTATGGGTCGCGGTCGCATCGTCGAGCACGCCAGGCGTGTTGGTCAGCGCGACCCCCCGTTCGGTTGCGGCGGGAACGTCGAAATTGTTGGTGCCGACAGCGTAGTTCGCGACGATCCTGCAGCCGGGTCCCGCCGCGTCGAGGAGCGGGCCGTCGATCCGGTCGGTCAGCAGCGATACGATGGCCGCGCAACCGGCGACGTTGCGGCGGAGTTCGTCGGGCGTGAGCGCCCGATCCTCGCCATTGACGATGACGTCGTGCTCCGCCTCCAGGGCTTCGATCGCCGGACGGGGTATCGCCCGCGTGACGTAGATCTTTTGTCGCATCGGTCAGGCCTTTTCTGGTAGGCGGCAGCGGCGGTTCCGGTCGGTCACGCGGCGGTGTCCTCGGCCGGGCTCGAGCCGATCTCGTGGTTGGCCAGCAGTTCGAGCGCGCGAACCATCGACGAATGGTCGTCGCGACCACCGCCATGCGACTCGCAGGCGCTGAACAGCGATCGGGCCAGCGCCGTCGCGGGGAGCGAAACGCCCATCAGCCTGGCGTTTTCGAGCGCCAGATTGAGATCCTTCTGATGCAGCTCGACCCGGAAGCCGGGGGCAAAATCACGCTTGATCATCCGCTCGCCGTGCACCTCCAGCACACGGGAATTGGCGAAGCCGCCGAGGAGCGCCTCGCGCACCCGTGCCGGATCGGCGCCGGCGCGGGAGGCGAATACCAGGGCCTCGGACACCGCCTCGATGGTGAGTGCCACGATGATCTGGTTGGCCACCTTCGTGGTCTGGCCGGCGCCGTGCTCGCCGACCCGGTTGATGTTGCGGCCCATCAGCTCGAAGAGTGGCTTGACCTTTTCGAACAGGTCGGCCGGACCGCCAACCATGATGGTCAGCGATCCCGCCTTGGCGCCAACCTCGCCGCCGGAAACCGGTGCGTCGAGACACCCGATCCCGCGCTCGCCGAGGCGCGCCGCGAACTGCTTGCTCGCCAGCGGGGAGATGGAACTCATGTCGACGACGATCGAACCCGGCTTCGCCGCCTCGACCACGCCTGCCGGACCGAACAGGACGGCCTCGACGTCCGGCGTATCCGGCACCATCGTGATGATGATATCGGCGTCCCTGGCGGCTTCGGCAGCGGTCGCGCAGTTCACCACCTCGCCGTCGGCCATGCCGGCCGGCACGCCAGAGCGGCTTGCGAGACGAAGCCGATGACCGGCCTTGATCAGGTGTTCGGCCATCGGCCGCCCCATGACGCCCAACCCGATAAATCCGATGTTCATCGACCAGTCCCCCCGATTCTCGCGGCTCGCGATCGCGGCGCCGTCGCTGCATGCGCGGCCGTGCTGTAGACGGATTCCGAGATCGCGCCGGCCGCGGCGATGATTTGCGTGGACAGTGTCCGAAAGCGCTTGTCCGAGACCTGTTCCAGCGTCCCGACCGCGCTGATCGCGGCGACGACGAGGCCGTCGCGGTCGCGGATCGGCGCGGCAATGCAGCGGCAGTTCGGCGCCTGCTCCTCGTCGTCGAGCGCCCAGCCACGACGACGAACCTCGTCGAGCGCCAGACGGAAATCCGGTGCGTTCATGACGGTCTTTGGCATCCGCTTTTCGAAGGCAAGCTTGGCGATCACCGCGTCGAGCGGCTCGGGCGGCAGCCAGGCGACCAGGCATTTGCCGAGCGCACTGCAGTTGACCGGGAATCGTTGGCCGACATGAGATTTGACGATGATGTCCCGCGCACCCTCGACGCGAGCGAGATAGACCGCCTCGCCATCGTCGAGCACGCCGAGATGGCAGGTGAGTTGAACCTGCTGCGCGAAGCCGCGGAGAATCGGCACGGCGTCGCGCTGGATGTCGTTGCTCTCGTGGGCGAGACCGGCAAGTTCCAGAAGCTTGAGCCCCAGGCCGTAGCCGCCGAGGGATCTCCGCTTGATCAGCCCGAGTTCGCACATCGTCGAGATGAGGTGATGGGTCGAGCTTTTCGGCATGCCGAGCCGCTCTTGAATGCCGGTAAAGCCGAGACCGGGTTCGCGGGCGATCGCTTCCAGCAATGCCACGCCCTTCCCGAGGGCGGGAACCTTGAGACCAGAGATTTTTGCGACTTGGCGTACGTCTTCGATTTTGTTCATTACCTGGAACTCAAGTTCCTTATTCATTGAAAGCTGCTCGTATCCAAATCGGATGTCAACGACCTCCAGCGTGTCTTGCGTTGTTCATTGTCGGAGACGGGATCTTGTGCGACGCAAAATCTTCGCGGCCGATAGATGCGTATCGTGCCAACGCGTGCCGGGCGCGCATCATCGTCGGATCTATCCGCGATGTCGGCGATCTGCTCGGGACGACCGGCGTTTCTTCTGCGACACGAGATCCGGCCGCTCCGGAAGCTCGGCGCGCGGAAGACCCTTACCCTCGGTCGGCGGGCTCCGAAGAAGCGGTCGACCGGACCGCAGCCAATTGTTGCCTGAGACTGGCTCTGCTCGACCGGGTTATTCAAATATTGGCAAATGGTCTATTGTCAGAATGCCAGATAACGGCACTAACGAAAAAACCTTCGCAATGTTCTCACTTTCGAGATTCCGAGTCTCACCATTATTTTATTGTAAATGCAAGCCTGTGATCGTTATTTTCGTCGTGATAAAGCATCCACATCGATCTGGTCTGGGGCATTTCATGACAACTAACAAAGTGTATTTCGGGGGTATCTCGGGACTGGATGACGTCACCAACCCGGCCAACATCGCCGCCCTGGTGGCGACCGGAACCGCCGGACTCTACATGCACGAGGATGCGATGGGCGCCGCATACGATGCGGGGCAGTTGCCGGCGATCGCCGCCGCCATGAGCGGCACCGTCGGCGGCACCATCGAGCTCGGCCTGGTCTCGGACGGCGTCGGCTTCTTCGCCGGCTGGTATGCCGAGGTGATCACCGCCAACGGGTTCCGCCCGACCGAGGCCAACGTCAACGCCGACTTCACCAGTCCGACCTTCACCCGGGACTGGACCGGCTTCGTCGATGCCGCGAAGGCCAGCGGTCTGCAGACGGTGGCCCCGGTCTTCTCCCCGAATGTCGGGGACCTGCCGGCCGACGGCTGGGACGATCCCAGCTACGCGGCGATCAAGGCGGCGGCGCTCTATGGCGGCGCGCTGGCGATCGACGCGCCGCCCGCCTTCTTCCTCGCGCGTGGCGCCGCCTACCAGACGTTCGTCGAGGCCGAGATCCAGTGGGCGCACCAGAACAATCTGCACGTCAACGTCATTCTCTCGCCGTACCAGGACGATGCGACGTTCGCGGCCGACTCGACGCAGTTCGTGTCGATGCTCAGCCAGGCGGGCGCGTTGCCGGACGACTGGTCGGTCGAGAACTACAGCAACGATGCGGTCCAGGTCGGGAGCGACACGCAAGCCAACAGCGTCGCCGGCGTGGCGCTCTGGGTCGCGGACAATGCACCGGTCTACGGCGCCGCGTCGCCGGTCGCCCCCACCGGTCCGGTCACCATCGGCAGCGGCCCGGATACGGTCTCGTTATCGGTGAGCGAGGACGCCTATCTCGGCAACGCGCAGTTCACCGTCGCCGTGGACGGACGGCAGGTCGGCGGCACCCAGACCGCGACCGCGCTGCACGGGTCGGGCCAGTCGCAGGCTTATGCGGTCTCCGGCACGTTCGGCGCCGGACCGCATGTGCTGTCGATCGATTTCCTGAACGACGCCTACGGCGGTACGCCGACGACCGACCGCAACCTCTATGTGAGCAACGCCGGCTATGACGGCGTCGCCAGCCCGTCGGGCTCGGCCACGCTGCTGGGCGACGGGACCACATCGCTCGCCGTCGGCGCACCCGACCTGCTGGCGCTCGACGTCAGCGAGGACGCCTACCAGGGAAACGCGGACTTCACCGTGTCGGTCGATGGAACCCAGGTCGGCGGCATCGACGTCGCGACTGCCGCGCACGCCGCCGGGCAAAGCCAGACGCTCGATCTGGCGGGCGATTGGGGACCCGGATCGCACGTCGTCACCGTGCAGTTCCTCAACGATCGCTATGACGGGACCGTGGCGACCGACCGAAATCTCTACGTCACCGGCGCCGCCTATGACGGCGCGCCGCAGCCCGTCTCGCTCGCCGAATATGGCGATGGCCCTGCGAGCTTTTCCGTGGTCTCGGCGTCGCTCTACACGCCGGGCGCTGCCGGCGGCACCATCGTCACGCAGGGAAGCGACACCGTCCAGGCCGGCAGCGGGGCGCTCACGGTGGTCGGGCAGGGCCCGTCTGCGGACGTCCTCGGCGGATCCGGCAGCCTCGCCTTCATCGCCAAGGCGGGCAACGATACCGTCACCGGCGGCTCGGGGGACATGACCATCACCGGCGGATCGGGCTCCCTCTCCGTCGTCGCCGGCCGCGGCAACGTCACGATCGACGCCGGATCCGGCCATGGCCAGTTGACGGTCACCAACGGCCAGGCGGGCGGCACGCTGACGATCACCGATTTTCGCGCCGGCCTCGATACGCTCCATCTCGCAGGCTTTTCCGCCAACCCGGTCGTCAGCACCGGCGTGGTCGACGGGTCGCTGCGGGTGCATCTCTCCGACAGCACGACGATCGACCTGGTCGGCCTTTCGTCCGTGAACACCGCGCATCTCTTCAACTGAACCCGGAATCGGAGAGCGCGCGCAGGTAGCGCCGCATGGCGGCGAGCTTCGGTGCGGCGTTGCCGACGCCGCCGCAGAAATGCATGAAGCCGGTCCGACGACGCGGCTGCGGGCCGGTCGCCGCGGCGCAGGCCGGAGGGGCGAACGTCACCAGCCGGGTCAAGCGGGCGCCGGACACGCGCCCCTGGCGCCGCAGGACATAGTTGGCCATGCATTGGTCGGCGGCGGGAAAGAACATCCGTCTCTCGGCCGACGCTGCGTAGGCGTGGCTCGCTTGCACGATATCGGCGAAACTGCGGCGCACCGACCGGCTGTTGGCGAAGCCGATGATGCCGCTGTTAAAGCCGGGCTGCCGTCGCATGCGGCGGAACGGATCGGCCTCGCACAACGTCCTGCCGTGATAATCCTCGGCCCCGGTGAGCAGGCAGGCGCCCTCGGAGGCCATGTGCAAACGGTCCGAGAACGGCAGCGACAGCAGGAACGGCGCGATCGGCCGGTCGACCAGCACATCGGTGTCCAGATACAGGATCGGCTGGTAGCGGTCCGCCACCGCCAGTTGCGGCAGCCGATAACGCGCCAGCAGGATGTCGAGCATGTCGGCCGCCTCGAGCACGGCCACGCCGACCCGGTCGCGCACCGCCTTCGGCAGGGTGACGGCAAACCCGGCATGCGCGGTGTCGGTCACCAGCAGGACGTCGCCGCCATAGGCGCCATGCGCGAACAGCGCGCCGATCGCCAACCGGGCGCTCTCGAACACGGCCGGGGCGCCGAACGCGACCAGATAGACCAGCGGGCGATAGGCGGCCAGCCGGCGGATCCTCCAGCCGCCGCAGCGCAGCACGATGTCGTCCGGCACCGAAGCGCCGGCATCGCCCAGGCGGACCGATGCCGCCTGCTCCAGCTCGGCCAGCGTGACGTCGCGTCCGGCGATGCGCAGGCCACCGCCGGTGCGCCACGCGATCTCGGTCCTGGCGACCAGGGTCGGCCCGGCCGCGTCGACCCAGTCCTGCGACAGCAGGCGGGTGATCAGCCGGACCGTGTCGCTGGCGACGAGGGCGAAGCGGCCTTCCGCGCCCGTGGCGCGCCGGCCATCCACCTGCCCGTGCAGGGCGCCGCCCGGCCCGATTCCGAACAGGCCCTGCGCCGCCTCCGCGGGCGCCAGCGCCGGGCCGAGATCGAGTGCCGTCGTCCGGCGGCGGCCGCGACGCCGCTCGCGCAGCATCACCCGACCGGCCTCGATCGACGCGGTGGTGGTCGGATCGGGGAGTGTCGCGAGATCGCGGCCACGCACCCGCCCCGCCTCGAGCGTCAGCAGCATCCCGCCTTCGGTCAGCAGCGCCTGGGGGCGGCCAGCCAACGGACCGGTCAATGGGCCGGGCCTGGCAGATGCCGCGACAGCACGGCGAGGCGCAGGATGTGGTTCGGGCTCGGCGCGACGCGCGCGTGCCGCGCCATCCACAGAGCGACGTTCAGCGTCGAGTCGCGCTGCGACTCGCTGGCGACCCGGTTGCGCGGATGGGCCGGCCGCCACGGGTCGTCGAAGGTCTCGACCACCCATTCGGTCGGCAGCGCCGCTTTGGCCCGCAGGAACAGATAGAAGCGGATCGCCGACGCACGGTAGGTGCGCTGATCGCCATGCGGCGACAGGACGACGCTGGTGCGCAGCTTTTCTGCCCTGCACCAGCGTATCACCTGGACAACGTTGCCCAGATAGGCCGGACCGGAGGAAAAGGCGAAGCCGGGCGGGGTATCGAGCGCGCCGGCCCCCATGGCGCGTGCGATCTGCTTGGTGTGATCCCAGAACGGATCGTCGAAATCATCCGGCCACGCCGGATTGTTATTGTTGACGAACGGCGCCACGCTGCGGATGCCGAACCGCGCGGCGACCGACGCGTAGTCCAGCCACTGACGCACGCTGCCGCTGGCCCCGGTCGGATCGAGACCGTTCACGTTGGCCATGCGCGGCCCCAGACCGTGACGCAGATACAATGCCCGATAGGGGCC
This sequence comes from uncultured Rhodospirillales bacterium, assembly GCA_903844135.1. Classification (GTDB taxonomy): domain Bacteria; phylum Pseudomonadota; class Alphaproteobacteria; order Acetobacterales; family Acetobacteraceae; genus Lichenicola. The sequence continues at coordinate 21,666 of CAIMSN010000098.1, forward strand.
CTGGAAGAACCCGATCGCCTCGCCGCGGGTGGCCGGGATGCCGAGCTCGGCGATGCCGGCGCCGGTGCCGCGAAACACCCTTGCCATGCGTCGGGTCAGTCCCGCCGTCAGCAGCACCTCAGCGCCCAGCGCGTGGGTGTAGAGGCCGGCGCGCCCGGTGGCGCGCAACCTGGCCGTGTTGCACGCCACCGCCATACTGGTGATTCCGGCGGTTCCTCCGACACCCACTACCGGAAGATGCAGTCCGTGTCGGCGGCTTATTATCATCGCGTCGGCTCCGCCGTGCGTCCGCACCGTGTCATAATGATGCCAGATCAGCGAGCGCGTTTCTTCTTTTCGTGTTCTTTCCTGGAGAATTCTGGCAACCCCGCCTCCCTTCATCATTAAAGCGTCAATCTCCGGTGTGTCATGCAAATCCTATTGTTTTGTCAGGATGAAAAGCGAACTCTGAGCGCATCGTCGCTTACAAACTGATGCGTGGATGGGAGAGGGCCATGCAATCGGCCGTGTGCCTGATCGTCAAGAACGAGGCCGAAAACATCGCCGAATGGGTGGCTCATTACAGCATGATCGGGTTCGACCAGATCATCGCCTATGACAACATGTCGGACGACGGCACGACCGGGATCCTCGACCGGCTCAAGGACCACTACAACCTGACGGTTCGTCCGTGGAGCGACGCCGAGGCGGCGCGCAGCAGTTGCAAGCAGATGGCGGCCTACGAGCACTGCTTGGCCAGCGACGGCGCACGGTTCGACTGGCTCGCCTATCTCGATGCCGACGAGTTCCTGATCCCGCCTCCTGGGGAGACGATCGACACCTTGCTGCATCGTCATCGCGATGCGGATGGCATCGCCGTCAACTGGCGGATCTTCGGTTCCAGCGCACTGGAATCCTCGACAGGACGATTGGTGATGGAGGCTTTCAACCGGCGTGCCGGCGTGTCCGACAACACCAACCGTCACGTGAAGATGCTGTTCCGGCCCCGCGCCGCGATCCGCCTGGTCAATCCGCACTTCGTCGAGACCGAGCGGCCGGCGATCAGCGTCGATGGCAGCAGAACCGCCTGGTCGGAGCCCGGCATCACCGATCCTGACGGGATCGTCAGCGGCACCTGGAAGCTGCATCACTACATCATCCGCAGCCGGCGCCACTGGGAGCGCAGGATGCAGCGCCGCCAGACCGACGGCATGATGCGCGACTGGAGCGAGTTCGATCTCTACGATCGCAACGAGGTGCTCGACGTCTCGGCGCTGGACCATGCCGAGCGAGTCGCCGGCGGCCTGGCCCGGATCGGCTTTTCCTATGCGCCGGTCCCGGTGGTCGACAGCGAGACCGTGCTGGCGCCGCGGCGGCCGAACTTCGCCGGCGCCGCCCGCCGGCCGGCGGCTGCGGCGGCTACGCCGTCGGATTATGTGTGCTTCCTGGACGGGATCACCGGCGGCCATGCGCACGGCTGGGCGCACGATCCGTCAGGGTCGGTCCCGCCGGAGGCCGGCGATGCCGCCGGCGCGGTCGCCCTGCTGGAGACCATCGCGGTGATCGTGCCGGTGATCGACGGCCGGGAGGGTCCGCCGGTGCCGTGCGACATGATACGGCGCGACGTCAAGGACAGCGGCATCGGCAGCGAGCGCGTCGGGTTCGCCTTCGACGTGGACCCGGTGTTCCTCGACGGCAAGCCGCATTCGATCGCCCTGCTCGATGCCAGGCGGCGTCCGGTGATGATGAACGTCGCCGGACGCAGGGTATCGAGCCACGTCTTCAGCGACCGGTTCAAACCCACCATCTACAGCGCCATCGACACGATGCAGAACAGCGTGCTGCGTGGCTGGGTGGCCTGCCGCAGAACGCCGACCGGCGCGATCGAGACCGGCTGCGACGTTCTGGTGACGGTCGACGGTATCGAGATCGGCTGCTTCGTCGCCGATCGGCCGAGGCCTGACGTCGGCGCCGCACTGGGCTGCGACAATCGCTGCGGCCTGTCGGTGATGCTGCCGGACGGATACCGGCGGTCCAAGGTCCAGGAGATCCGCTTCTTCCTGCAGCCGGAAGGCATCGAGCTCGCCGGGAGTCCGCTGGTGACCAGCTTCGCGCAGCACGACCACGCGATGAAGCTGCTGAGCCTGATCGACGACATGGAGGACATCGCCGGACGACTCGACACGTTGCGGTCGCTCGCGCGATCGATCGTGCCATCGACCGGCTTCACGCTCGATACCTACGACCCCTGGTTCCGGCAATGGGTGAAGGCGCTGCGCGACGACAACGAGATCGAGCGCGCCGCGACGGTGCACTACGAGACACCGCTCGTCTCGATCGTGTGTCCGGTCTACAAGCCCGACCTGCGCGACTTCACCGCGGCGATTCAGTCGGTGATCGATCAGTCCTACGCGAACTGGGAGCTGATCCTGGTCGATGACGGCAGCAAGCGCGAGGCGCTGAGCCAGACCATCCAGCGGCTGATGGAGGGCGAGCCGCGAATACGCCTGGTCGGCGATGGCGAGAATCGCGGCATCTCCGGCGCCACCAACCTGGCGCTGCAGGTCGCCAACGGCGACTGGGTACTGTTCTTCGATCATGACGACCTGCTGGTCGACATCGCCATCGAGCGGATGGTGCGGCATGCACACCGCAGCGGCGCCAGGCTGATCTATTCCGACGAGGACAAGATCGACGAGTTCGGATTCTTCTCCGAGCCCGCGTTCAAGCCAGACTGGAACTACCGGTATCTGCTGGGGGTGAACTACGTCAACCACATCACCATGGTGTCGATGCCGCTGCTCCGGCAGGTCGGACTGCTCGATCCGTCATTGGATGGCGCGCAGGATCACGACTTCCTGCTGCGTTGCGCAGAGCGCCTCGACGCCACGGAAGTCGCGCACCTCCCGGAGGTGCTGTATCACTGGAGGAAGGCGGCACACTCCACCGCATTGCTGGGATCCACCAAATCCTACGCCGCCGAGGCCGGGGTGAAGGCGATCGCCGCGCATCTGGGCCGGTGCGGCAAGGCCGGCGCGGTCTCCAGCATCAACGGCACCACGCATTATGCGATCGACTGGTCGTGTTCCGACCAGCCGCGCATCACCATCGTGATCCCGTTCAAGGACAAGCTGTCCATGACGCGACGCTGCGTCGCGCATATCGCGCGGTTCACCGACTATCCGAACCTCGACATCGTCCTGGTCGATAACGGGTCGGTCGAGGAGGAGACCCTGACCGGGCTCGCGGAGATGTCGCGCGATCCGCGCGTGTCGGTTCTGCGCATCGACGAGGAGTTCAACTATTCGCGGCTCAACAATCTCGCCGCCGCGCGCAGCGATGCGGCGTTCTTCGTCTTCATGAACAACGACCTGTTCGTGCAGGATGCGGGCTGGCTCCGTGCGCTGCTCGACGAGGCGCTGATCGACGAACGGGTCGGGGCGGTCGGCGGCAAGTTCCTGTTCGAGGACCGCACCATCCAGCACAACGGCGTCGTACTGGGGATCGGTGGCGTCGCCGGCCACGTGTTCGTCGGCGAGGCGGAGATGCATCCCGGCTATGGCTCCAGGGCGGTGCTGGCGCATGAGGTGTCGGCGGTCACCGCGGCCTGCGTGCTGGTGCGGGCATCGGCGTTCCGCGAGATCGGCGGTTTCGACGAAGTCAACCTGAAGGTCGCCTTCAACGATATCGATCTCTGCCTGCGGCTCAGGCAGGCCGGGTTTCGCACCATCCTGAACCCGAGATTCGTCGCCGAGCACCACGAATCGATCAGCCGCGGCAGTGACGACAAGCCGGAGAAGGTGGTCCGCTTCAACCGCGAGTCCGACTACATGAAGTCGACCTGGGGCGACGCCCTGACACAGGACCCCTTCTACAACAGAAACTTCAGCCTGAGCCTCAAGCCGTTCCATGATCTGAGCGGGAGCGGCTGAGAGGTGGCCGACGTCCATGCCTCCGTGTATCCCGTCCTGTCTCCGTCCACGGTCTCGTCGCCGGCCAAATGGCAGAACCTCGACGGTGGCCTCTGCGTTGTTCTGACCGCTCACGGCGGGCAATTGTCGCGCGATGCGGCCGACGCGTCGCCGATCCAGTCGGCCTGCCGCTTCCGGCGCCTGGAGCGCAGGCTCTGGCGCGTCGACGGGTCCTGGCTGCGCGCAGAAGATGCGGAACCGGACGCGGAAGCCGACTGGCGGATCATCGATGCCGGCGACGGGCAGGTCGGGTTGCAGACCGCGCCGGGCGCGTTCGTCCGCGCCGCACCGCATCTGGGCCCGGTCTCGCTGGACGCGCCGGAGATTCGGGCCTGGGAGCGGTTCATGCTGGTGCCGGTGGAGGATCTGGATCTGATCGCCGCCTGCGCCGCGTCCCGCTGGCTGGTGGACGGCGATCCGCATCCGACCGAACGGGGGGACTGGCGCCTGGCAGAGGGCTTCAGGATCCTGGTCGCCGGCCGGCCGGTCGGCATCGCCGACCTGGTCGGGTCGCTGCGGACCGCGTCTGGCGGCCGCCGGCCGGACGGCGTGCCGATGTCGTTCGCGTTCTTCCACGGGATCTGCACGCCGTCCCTGGCCCTGCGCTACAATCCGCTGATCTACTCGACCATCGGTGGCGCCGACCATTTCTTCGAGCAGGTCGCGCTCTGCTTCTCCTCGGTCGAGACGTTCGGGCGCTACGACGGCGCCTATCGCCTGGTCTGCGACCGGACCAGGCCGGCGGTCGCGGAGTTCCTCGGCGCCATCGATCCGGGCCGCTGGGACACGGTGTTCTACCAGATCGACGGCATCGACGACATCATCCGCGCCAGACGCAGCATCCTGGAGAGCGC
>CAIMSN010000099.1 GCA_903844135.1 uncultured Rhodospirillales bacterium
ACCAGGTAGCCGGCCATCACCGCATCGTCGATGCTGCCGTCGCACAGCGCGCGCACGAAGCGATGGCCGGTCGCCTGCGACCAGGCCGGCTCGCTGTCGCGACGCAGCCGGTCGGTGAATCGCTCGGTCATGCGCCCTCGCCCGCCAACCAGTCCTCCGACCGGAGCCCATCGACACGGCGGAATTCCCGCAGATTGCCGGTGACCACCACGAGCCCGCGGCTTCTCGCATGGCCTGCGATCATCAGGTCGTACGGTCCGATCACGGCACCGCCGCGTTCGAGCTCGGCGCGGACGTTGGCGGTATGAGCGGCGGCGTCATCGTCGAACGGCAGCACGACAAGGCGGGCAGCGAACCGCTCGACCTGCTGCCTGGTCTCGGCGGGACGACTGGAGCGTTCGGCGCCGTAGAGCAGTTCGTAGAGCACGACGTCGGAGATGCAGAGTCCGGCCGCCTCGATGTTGAACCTGGCGCGCAGTCCTGCCGGCCGGTCGCGGATCACCCGGATGCAGAGATCGGTGTCCAGCAGGTAGCGCAGCATCAGAACCGATCGCGAACCTGCATCCCGGGCTGGTCGCGCTCGGCGAGATCGATCCCGGGAGCGTCGAAGAAATCGTCCCAGAGCGACTCCGCCGGGACGATGACCCGCCGTGCGCCGTCGCGCAGGATCGCCACCTCGTGCACCGACGCGGTGAAGGCGACCGCCTTCGGCAGGCGAAGCGCTTGGGAGCGGTTGGACAGGAACAGGGTGGTGCGCGCTACCATATCCCAGGGGTATATCCTTCTCAGGCCGAGCGTAAAGCGGAAACCGCGCGCCGGCGCGCGGCCGGGATCGCGGCCAGCGTCGCCAGCAGGCCGATCGCCGCCGCCAGGGTCAGCCAGGCGCCGGGCATGGCAGGGTTCCCGGTCGCCCGGATCGCCAGGCTGCAGACCAGCGGGGTGGCGCCGCCGAAGATCGCCACCGCCAGGCTGTAGGCAAGCGAGAAGCCGGCGCTCCTGGCGCGGGCCGGCACCAGCTCGGTGAGAAAGACCACCATCGCGCCGTTATAGAGCCCGTACAGCGCCGACAGGACCAGTTCGGCGGTCAGCAGGCGCGAGAAGGACGGCGCTTCGGTCACCCACCAGAGCAGCGGATAGGCCAGCAGCAGCAGGGCGATCGTGCTGGCCAGCAGGATCGACGGGCGGCCGATCCGGTCCGACAGCGCGCCGGAGACCGGCAGCCAGACCAGGTTCGACAGGCCGACGCACAGCGTGACCGCCAGCACCGCGCCGGCCGGCAGGTGCAGCGCGGAGCGGCCGAAGGTCGGGGTGTAGACCGTGATCAGGTAGAAGCTGACGGTGGTGGTGGTCACCAGGCCCATGCCGGTCAGGACGATGCCGGCCTCGGAGCGCAGGGCGCGCAGGATCTCCGACAGGGTCGGCGGATGGTCGCGCCCGGCCTCGAAATCCGGTGTTTCCCGGAGGCCGCGCCGCAGCACCAGCAGCACCGGGACGATCAGGCAGCCGATCAGCAGCGGCACGCGCCAGCCCCAGTCGCGCATCTGGCCGGGCGAGAGCAGGCCGGACAGCAGCGCGCCGAGGCCGGCGGCGGCGATCACCGCCACCTGCTGGCTGGCGGACTGGAACGAGACGAAGAAGCCCTTGCGGCCGGCCGGCGCGATCTCGGCCAGATAGACCGACACGCCGCCGAGCTCGACGCCGGCGGAAAAGCCTTGCAGCAGCCGCGCCGACAGCACCGCCAGCGGCGCCACCATGCCGATCCTGGCGTAGGACGGCATCAGCGCCAGCACCATTGTGCCGACCGACATCAGCCCGAGCGTCAGCAGCAACCCGGCCCGCCTGCCATGGCGGTCGAGCCAGGCGCCGAGGATCAGCGCGCCCAGCGGACGCATCAGGAACGCCGCCCAGAAGGTGGCGAAGCTGGCCATCAGCGAGACGAACGGGTCCTGCGACGGGAAGAACGCCGCCCCGATCGGGCCGGCATAGAAGCCGAACACGATGAAATCGTACATCTCGAGGAAATTGCCGCTGGCCACCCGCAGGATCGCCAGCGCCCCGTCATCCCCGGCCGTGTCAGCCCTCACACCGCCTCGTCATTGGCCACGACGATCGACTCGCCCCGCACCACATCGAGGGCGATCAACACCCCGTCGCGCTCGAAATGCCAGAACGTCCAGCCGTTGCAGGACGGCGCGTTGGTCAGCTCGGCGCCGAGCTTGTGGATCGAGCCGCGCCTGGAGCCGCTGACCAGGGTGCCGTCCGGCGCGACGATGGCGCTGACCCGCTTCTGCTTGTCGGTGACGCGCGTGCCGGGCGGGACCAGCCCGCGCTCGACCAGGCTGCCGAACGGCACCCGCGGCGCGTCGCGCTTGGCCGGACTCGCCACCACGCTGTCCATCGGCAGCGGCCGTTCGCGCCGGAAGCGGCCGATCGCCGCCTCGGCATAGTCGGGATGACGTTCGATGCCGATGAAGCGACGGCGCAGGCGTCGGGCCATCGCCGCGGTGGTGCCGGTGCCGGTGAACGGATCGAGCACGATGTCGTCGATGCCGGTCGAGGCGAGCAGCACCCGGTGCAGCAGGCTTTCCGGCTTCTGGGTCGGGTGCAGCTTGAGCCCGTGCTGGTTGCGCAGCCGCTCGCCGCCGGTGCAGAGCGGCAGCAGCCAGTCGGAGCGCATCTGCACGTCGTCGTTCAGCGCCTTCATCGCGGCGTAGTTGAAGCGGTAGCGGCTCTCCCGTCCACGCGCCGCCCAGATCATGGTCTCGTGCGCGTTGGTGAAGCGACGGCCGCGGAAATTCGGCATCGGGTTGGATTTCCGCCAGACCACGTCGTTGAGGATCCAGAACCCGAGATCCTGCAGGATCGCGCCGATGCGGAAGATGTTGTGATAGGAGCCGATCACCCAGAGGGTGGCGTCCTTGCGCATCAGCCGGCGCACCTCGGTGAGCCAGTCGCGGGTGAAGCGGTCATAGTCGGCGTAGTCGCCGAACTTGTCCCAGTCGTCGTCGACGCCGTCGACCAGGCTGTCGTCCGGGCGGCGCAGCTCGCCGCGAAGCTGCAGGTTGTACGGCGGATCGGCGAACACGCAATCGACCGAGCCGGCCGGCAGCAGCCGCATCAGCTCGATGCAGTCGCCGAGCAGGATCTGGTCGAGCGGCAGCTCCATCGCCGGGTCGATCACGGCGCGCTGTCGAGCGGCCGGCTCATGCCGCCCGGCTCTCAGCCCGGCTTGCGATCGGCGGTTCGAGCAGCAGTGCGAGCTGCCGCACCGTGCCGAACCCGGCGCGATGGTGCCGGGTTGCCCCCAGAGCCTGCAGCGCGTCGCGATGGGTCGCTGTACCGTAGCCGGCGTTGCGCTCCCAGCCATAGGACGGGAACCGAAGCGCCAGCCGGCCCATCAGCCGGTCGCGGGTCACCTTGGCCACGATCGAGGCGGCGGCGATCGACAGGCATTGCGCGTCGCCGCCGATCACCGCCTCCGTCCTGCAGGGCAGCGCCGGGCAGCGATTGCCGTCCACCAGCACCAGGTCCGGACGCCGGCGCAGGCGGGAAACGGCGCGGGTCATCGCCAGCATGGCGGCGTGCAGGATGTTCAGCCGTTCGATCTCGCGGACCGACGCCGCGGCGACGCCGATCTCGATGCCGGGACAGGCGAGCAGCGCCGTGAATGCCACCATCCTGGCCTCGGCGGAGAGTTTCTTGGAATCGTCCAGCAGCACGGCGAGGCTGCGGCTTGGCGGGCTGGCGAACATCACCGACGCTGCCACCACCGGACCTGCGAGCGGTCCGCGGCCGGCCTCGTCGACCCCGGCGACCAGGCCGCCATGTCCAGCCTCTCGCCTGTAATGCGGCATCGCCATCCCCGGAGGCGGCGGCGCCGACCCGCAAAGTGCGAGTCGCCACGCGATTCGGCCGCTGCCCCAGGAAAACCATCTTTGGCCCGGCGCTGGCAAGCAGCGCCGGGTAACAGCGGTCGGGGTTTTCCGGCCCTGTGACCCCGCGGACTCAGTCCGGGACGCGACGCCGGCGCTGCCCGAGGGTCAGCGCGAGGGCGTCAGCAGCAGGCCGAGCAGGAAACCGGCGCCGAGTCCGATGCCGATCGACGCCAGCGGATAGTCGCGGACGAGCTCGGCCGCCTCCTCGACCTGCTCGCGCGCCTGATCGAGCAGGCCGCCATATTCCTGTTCGACGTAGCCCTGCGCCTGGTCGAACTTGCCTTCCGCCTGGAGCCCGAGATCGCCGGTGAGGCCGCCGGCGGCATCCTTCAGCTTGCCCACGCCGTCGGTGACGGCCCCCTTGATCTCGTGCTTGTCGACCATCGTCATGGCTCCCGCTTCGCGTTCGTGTCCGCGATGAAACGGCAGGCCGGCCCGCCGGGTTGCACGGGGTTCCCAAGGCACGGGCCCAAGCCACGGGTTGCATCCGCGCCGCATCCGTCGATGCTGTCGAACGATGAGTCTCCGCCGCAGCAGCCTGACCCGCGAGGCCCGCACCACGGCGCTGATCGTCGCCAGCGCCCTGCTGATGGAGCAGCTCGACTCGACCGTGCTGACCACGGCGCTGCCGGCGATGGCACGCTCGTTCGCGATCGATCCGGTGCATCTCAGCGTGGCACTGACCTCCTACCTGGTCAGCCTGGCGGTGTTCATCCCGGCCAGCGGTCGGGTGGCGGATCGGTTCGGCAGCCGCACCGTGTTCCGCGCCGCGATCATCCTGTTCACGCTCGGCTCGGTGCTGTGCGCGGCGTCGCAGTCGCTGGGTTTCCTGGTCGGCGCGCGTCTGCTGCAGGGCGCCGGGGGTGCGATGATGGTGCCGGTCGGCAGGCTGGTGCTGATGCGCAGCGTCGACAAGAGCGAGCTGGTCAGCGCGATGTTCTGGCTGCTGATGCCGGCCACGGTCGGGCCGCTGCTCGGGCCGCCGGTGGGCGGCTTCCTGACCACCTATCTGTCCTGGCGCTGGATCTTCATCATCAACGTGCCGATCGGGCTGCTCGGCATCGTGCTGACGACGCGGTTCATTCCGCAAATGCGCGAGACGACGCGGATCCCGTTCGACCTGGTCGGGATGGTGCTGTCCGGCGTGTCGCTGGCCAGCCTGGTGTTCGGCGTCGAACTGGCCAGCCACGGCAGGGCCAGCCTGGTGGAGACGATTCTGTTCCTGGGCGCCGGCATCGGCGCGGGACTCTGGTATCTGCTGCATGCGCGCCGCATCGCGCATCCGATCCTGGATTTCACCCTGATGCGGATTCCCACCTTCCGGCTGTCGATCCTCAGCGGCTCGGCGACCAGGATCGTGGTCGGTGGTTCGCCGTTCCTGGTGCCGTCGATGCTGCAGCTCGGGTTCGGCCTGTCCGCGGCGCAGAGCGGGCTGATCACCTTCACCGGCACGATCGGCGCGTTCCTGATGCGGCTGGGCGCCAAGCGCGTGCTGCGCAGCTACGGCTACCGCAGCGTCATGACGCTGAACGCCGCCAGCGCCTGCGTGCTGACCCTGGCCTGCGCCGCGTTCCGCCCGGGCTGGCCGTTCTGGGTGCTGTCGGCGATCCTGTTCCTGGGCGGGTTCGCCAACGCGCTGCAATTCACCTCGCTGAACACCATCGCCTATGCCGACATGCCGAAGGAGCGCATGAGTGCCGCGACCAGCTTCTACACCACGTTCCAGCAGCTCACCCTGACCCTGGGCATCTCGGTCGCCGCGACCGCTTTGTCGGTCTCGCAGGCGCTGCGTCATCATGACGGCGTTCGACTGGCCGATTTCAGCTCCGCGTTCGTGACGATCGGGCTGATCTCGATCCTGGCGATCCCGTCCGCCTACCGGCTGCGCGCCGACGCCGGCGCGGAGCTGAGCGGGCATCGCGCCCGGGCGGACTGAAAGACCTCTCCAGACGAAGCCAGGGTGTGGCGTCAGGCACGAGATCCGCTCGAGAGAGCATCGGAGACGAGCCGGGTGCGATGCCTGACGGCGGTCATGAGCGACGTCATGAGCTGGTCGGGAAAACCGTTCGGCAGAGCCGCGAGGGCGGCCTCTGCCTGCCTCACCGCATTTGCCGCGATGTCTTCGAAGATCGCCCTCGTCGCCGGGAGTCCGACACCGGCGAGATCAGCCGTCTGGATGAAGTGACGCGGTACGATGTCGTGGATGGCGTAATGGCGATTGGTCCCGACCGACATCGCGAGCTTGAATGTCTTGTGCAAGATCCGGCCTGCATCGAGACTGGGCTGCGCGGACAGGACATCGTAGAGCGGCGTCATGCGGAAGCGGCCGCCTGGACCGAGGAAAATGCTGAAATTCTTGGCTTGACCGTCGGTCGCGCCAAGCATCCAGAACAGGATACTGGCGCGCATGACGGTCGCGATGTCGGCGTCCGGCGTATCGCCGCCTTTCAGCAGGGTGATGATCTCCCGGATCCCGGGGCCACCGTCGGACTGGTATTTTCTGGTGGGCGGGATCGACAGCGCCTGGCAGGTGTCCTCCTGCGGCAGGCGGAGCAACCGTCCGTCCTGTGTCCAAAGTCGGTCGAAGCGTTCGACGACGAGCGTACGGCGTCCGGCGAAATCCGCGATCTCGACCGTCGCGGTGGGGACGCCGAACGCGTCCAGCAGCTTCAGGCAGAGATACTCGTTCTCGACGCTGTCGGAGAGGTCGATGCCGTTCGGCAACCGACCGATCTGCGGCTTGAGGATATGGGTGGTGGCGGTGGTGCCCGTCGGCTTGAACCAACGGCCGTCCTTGCGCAGCAGGGCCGTTTTCTCCTGTGCGCCAGCAATGGAAATCCTGAAACCTTCATCCGCGCCCATGCCGAGCGGCGCGGCGGCGAGATTGTTGACGATCTCCGCGACCTCGTCGTCGCCGACCGGCCTGCCATCGATCCGCCCGGCGGTGCCGGGATCGGCGCCATCGGGCAGGAATTGCAGGGCGCCGACGCAGTCCTGGCCGAGAGCGGTCAGCAGGCTGAAGGCGTCGGTGCCGTTCGCACCGACGCGCTCGGCGATGCGCTTGCGGATCGGATCGCTGTCCGGCAGCAGGTTGTCGAACACGTTGACGACCGGGGTGCCGACATAGCGATCCTCGCGCAGCGGGAGCGATATCGACACCGGGAACGCGGCAGCCCAGTCCAGCCAGTCGCGTCCATACCGAAACTCGATCGCGCCGGTGGCCTCGCGACGCAGCACGCCGACAGGGCGGCTGTTCATGAACACGTTCAGCGGAACGTGCGCGCGCTTTCGTACCATCAGAACAGGTCCTCGAGGTCAGCCGCGCTGCTCCGGCTGCGCGGCCGGACGACCAGTTCCAACTGGAGCGCCGAAAGGGCTTCCATAAGGGTGCGCAGTTGGATGGCGGGTTCCCCGGCTTCGAGACGTGAGACCGTGCCCTGCCGCAAGCCGGTCTGCTCGCCGAGCGAAGCCTGGCTCAGCCTTGCCTGTTTACGGGCGCGGCGCAGGATGGCGCCGAGTTGTTTCTCGGTGCGGGCGATCTGCTCGGTCATGACGGTCTTCCGATGACGACGATACGCATTAGCGTATATCACATCAATAACCGCAATCGCGTATAAACCGGCATACGCGATACCGTATAAAGGCTTTTTATACGCGACTCAGTATAGAGGCAGCGAGACCGTTCGGAAACGTGTCCTGGCGAGTCAGAGGCGGCGCGTCAGCGACGCCGGCCGCGGGTGAAACACGAGCACCGGAGCGGAGCGGCCTCCAGGCCGTAAGGCAAGTCGGTCTCCGCCTTCCTTATCGGTTGAAAAGGGACCCCACAGACGACGGAGAGACCGTTCGGAAACGTGTCCTGGCGAGTCAGAGGCGGCGCGAACGCGACGCCGGCCGCGGGTGAAACGCGAGCACCGGAGCGGAGCGGCCTCCAGGCCGTGAGCACAGGAGCGCAGCGGTTCGCCCGCGGATGACCGCCAGGGCGCGTTTCCGAACGGTCTCTCACGTTTGGCGGGCGGCGGCGCGTCCGGCTTGCCGGCCGGAGAACAGGCAGCCGCCAAGGAAGGTGCCTTCCAGCGAGCGGTAGCCATGCATGCCGCCGCCGCCGAAGCCGGCGGCCTCGCCGGCGGCGAACAGGCCGGGCATGATCGCGCCGTCCTGGCCGAACACGCGACCGTCGAGATCGGTCTCGAAACCGCCCAGGGTCTTGCGGGTCAGGATGTTCAGCCGCACCGCGATCAGCGGGCCATGGGCGGGATCGAGCAGGCGATGCGGCTTGGCGGTGCGGATCAGCCGGTCGCCGAGATAGCGACGCGCGCTGCGGATCCCCATCACCTGGCTGTCCTTGGTGAAGTCGTTGTCGATCTCCCGGTCCCGCGCCTCGATCTCCCGACGGAGCGACGCCGCATCGAGGCGATGATCGCCGGCCAGCGCGTTCATGCCGGCGACGAGACTGTCGAGGTCGTCGCGCACCACGAAATCCTCGCCCTTGGACTTGAACGCCTCGACCGGCGCCGGGGCCAGCTTGCCGAAGGCGCGGCCGAGGGTCAGCTTCCAGTCCTTGCCGGTGATGTCGGGGTTCTGCTCCGAACCGGACAGCGCGAACTCCTTGCGGATGATGCTCTGGGTGAGGATGAACCAGCTATAGTCCGCGCCGACCTTCTGCAGATAGTCCAGCGTGCCCAGCGTGTCGTAGCCGGGATAGAACGGAACCGGCAGGCGCTTTCCGGTCGCATCCAGCCAGAGCGACGACGGGCCGGGCAGGATTCGGATCCCGTGCATCGGCCAGATCGGATCCCAGTTCCTCAGTCCTTCGACGTAGTGCCACATGCGATCGCGGTTGATCAGCCTGGCGCCGGCGGCTTCGGTGATGCCGATCATGCGCCCGTCGACATGAGCGGGCACGCCGGAGACCATGGTCCTGGGCGGCGTTCCCAGGCGTTGCGGCCAGTTCTTCCTGACCAGATCGTGGTTGCCGCCGATGCCGCCGCTGGCCAGGATCACCGAACCGGCCCGGAGCGCGAAATCGCCGATCGCCGTCCGCGTGCTGCTCTGGCCGCGCAGGGCATGGCTTTCCGCCAGGATCGTGCCCTGAACCCCGACCACGCGATCGCCGTGCTTGATCAGCCCGTCGGCGCGGTGCCGGAACAGGAACTGGAGCCGTCCTGCCCGCTCCGCCGCTAGCGCACGACGCTCGAACGGGGCGACGACTCCGGGACCGGTGCCCCAGGTCAGGTGGAACCGCGGCACCGAGTTGCCGTGTCCGGTCGCGTTGCCGCCGCCGCGTTCGGCCCAGCCCACCAGCGGAAACAGCCGGTGCCCCATCTGGCGCAGCCAGCTCCGCTTCTCGCCGGCGGCGAACGCCACATAGGCCTCGGCCCATCGCCTGGGCCAGTGGTCGTCGTCGCGATCGAAGCCGGCGGTGCCCTGCCAGTCCTGCCAGGCGAGGTCGTGGCTGTCGCGAATCCGTAGCCGGCGCTGTTCCGGGCTGTCGACCAGGAACAGGCCGCCGAGCGACCAGAACGCCTGGCCGCCGAGATTCTGCCGCGACTCCTGGTCGATGACGATGACGCGACGCCCGGCATCGGCCAATTCCGTCGCGGCGACCAGGCCCGCCAGCCCCGCCCCCAAAACAATCGCGTCGGCGTCGGCCATGTTCGTTTCCTCGCAGCTTGCGTCTGCGTTTAGGAGCATTAGGCTAGAACCATGGACGCTACTGTCAAGAGTGACAACTCCGAACCCGTCAGGGCCAAGCGACGAAGGCGCACGCCGGCCGCCTCGCGCGACGCGATGCTGGTGGCGGCGCAGCTTCTACTGTCCGAGCGCGGCCCCGCGGGCGTGACGCTGAAAGCGGTCGCCGACGCGACCAGCATGACGCATGGCAACGTCACTCACCATTTCGGCAGCAGTGCGATGCTGCAGGCGGCGCTGATCGCCCGCATGGCGACCGAGCTGACCGACCAGGTGGGCGAAGCCGCGGTCAGAATGCGCGCCGGCGCGCTGTCCGAGCAGGGGCTGGTCGACGTCATGTTCGACGGGTTTCGCGAGAGCGGCTACGGGCGGCTGATCGCCTGGTTTTCGGCCACCGGACAGGCGGAGGCGCTGGCGCCGATCTTCGCGGCGCTGGAAGCCCTGATCCGCGATCTGCGCGCCGCCGAAATCAACGTGACGAACCCGCTAGAGATGGGGGCGGGTCCGGGGTCGCTCAGCGTGATCAGCATGGCGCTCACCGCCAGCCTGATCGGCCCGGCACTGGAAAGCGCGGCCTCCATGCCGGAGGAGAGCCTACGGTGCCTGGCGGTCGAGTCGCTGCGGCGCTGGCGCGCCCGGTGACGCGGCGCGGCCGAGGCTCGGCCTGATCGGGCCCGGATCGGGCGCCGGGTCAGAAATCGTGGCGCGAGGAGCAGATGCCGAAGCGCGACGGGACCGGCATGCAGTGCGCCAGATCCTGTGCCATCGCCAGGAGCGAGGTCTCGGTCGGGTCCGTGTCCGGCACGCTCTCCCGCGAATGAAGCCGTGCCGCCTCGGTTTCCATAGCCATGAGTTTACGAAACATCGTCCGGTCTCCCTCTGCGTCTTTCGATCGCGTCGCGGGATCGCGTTCCCGCTCGGATAGCCTTCTGTCTGACCGATTGCTCGAACGGCGGGTCCTCCGCCGAACTCGACTATAGCGGTTTCCCCGGTCCGTCACAATCTTGCCGTTTTCTTGCTCTCGGTTCCGTGAAGCGAATCGTGCCGGCACGTTTCTAAGCGAAACAAGCCGCGCACCCCTATCCTGCTGTGCCGTCGGGGCTGGTATGGTTGAGTGGAACGCGCTGCCGCATCGGGCGAGCGGCGGGTGAGGATGACGATGGACGAGCCGATCAATCTGCCGCCTGCCGCCGATCGCCGACGCGACGCCGCCAGCCTCCCGACCGCATCCCATGGCGACCCGGTCCGGCCACGACGGCGCCGGATCTGGATCGTATGGCTGATCGTGCTGCTGCTGGTGGCGCTGGTCGCCTTCGCGCTGCTGCACAAGCGCCAGCCGGCGGCCACCGGCGGCCATGGCGGACGCCATCGCGCCGCTTCCTCCGGCGATTCCGGGCCGCAGCCGGTCAGCGTCACCAAGGCCCGCACCGGCGACATGCCGGTGGTGCTGACGGAACTCGGCACCGTCACCTCGCTCGCCAACATCACCGTGCAGTCGCAGATCTCCGGCTACCTGTTGCAGGTCAACTTCACCGAGGGCCAGGAGGTGCACAAGGGCGACCAGCTCGCCCTGGTCGATCCGCGCCTGTACGAGGCGACGCTGACCCAGGACGAGGGCAACCTGATCCGCGACCAGGCGCTGCTGAAGCAGGCGCTCGCCGACAATGCCCGCTACCTGCTGTTGCTCAGCCAGCACAGCATCGCCGCCCAGACGGCGCAGAACCAGCAATACGTGGTCGGCCAATACCAGGGCGCGGTGCGCACCGACGAGGGCGAGATCGCCAGCGCCAAGCAGAACATCGCCTATTGCCACATCCTGTCGCCGATCGACGGGGTGGTCGGGCTGCGCCAGGTCGACCAGGGCAACTATATCAGCTCGTCGCTGACCAACGGGCTGGTGGTGGTGACGCAGGTCCGGCCGATCTCGGTGATCTTCTCGCTACCGGAGACCGACATCGGCGACGTCCAGACCCAGCTCAAGGCCGGCCAGACGCTCTCGGTCGACGCCTACGACCGCACCAACACCGCCAAGCTGGCGTCGGGCACGCTGCTCACGCTGGACAACACCATCGATACCAGCACCGGCACGGTCAGGGTGCGCGCCACCTTCCCGAACGACGACGGCAAGCTGTTCCCGAACCAGTTCGTCAATGCGCGCCTGAACCTGAAGGTGCTGCACGACGCCGTCCTGGTGCCGAACGCCGCCATCCAGACCGGACCGCAGGGCAATTTCGTCTATGTGGTGCAGCCGGACAACACGGTGCAGATCGCCCAAGTCAAGACCGGCACGGCGGGAACCGCCGACGTGGTGGTGACGTCAGGGCTGAAGGCGGGCGACACGGTGGTGATCGACGGCACCGACCGGCTCAAGGCGGGCGCCAAGATCACCATTCCGGCCGAACAGAAGCCGGGTGCCGCCGGCGACGGCAAGCATCACCGGCACAAGGCCGACGCCTCCGGCGGCGCCGGATGAGCCGGCCCGTTCGCGGCCATCGCACCCGGGCGCGTTCCTCATCGTGCTCCCAGGCGCGTCCAACCTCGTGAATCCGTCCCGCCTGTTCATAGAGCGCCCGGTCGCGACCACGCTGTTCATGCTCGCCATCCTGATGGTCGGGCTGCTCGGCTACAGGTTCCTGCCGATCGCCGCGCTGCCGCAGGTCGAGTATCCGACCATCCAGGTGCAGACCTTCTATCCCGGCGCCGGGCCGCAGGTGATGACCACCTACGTCACCGCGCCGCTGGAATACCAGCTCGGGCAGATGCCGGGCCTGGACCAGATGGAGAGCCAGTCCTCGGCCGGCGCCTCGGTGATCACGCTGCGGTTCGGGCTGACGATCGACATCAACGTGGCCGAGCAGGAGGTCCAGGCGGCGATCAACGCCGCGAACTCGCTGCTGCCGAGCGACCTTCCGGCGCCGCCGATCTACGCCAAGATCAATCCGGCCGACACGCCGATCCTGACGCTGGGCATCACCTCCAAGACGATGAAGCTGGTCGACGTCGAGGACTATGTCGACACCAGGCTGGCGCAGAAGATCAGCCAGATCAGCGGCGTCGGGCTGGTCAGCCTCACCGGCGGCAACCGCAAGGCGATCCGGGTCGCGGTCGATACGCGGGCGCTCAACTCCTACGGCCTGTCGATCGACGACCTGCGCACCATCATCGGCACCGTCAACGTCAACTCGCCCACCGGAACCTTCGACGGGCCGCTGCATGCATCGACCCTGCAGATCGACGGGCAGATCACCGCCCCGCAGATCCTGTCCGACCAGGTGATCGCCTACAGCAACGGCGCGCCGATCCGGGTGCGCGACGTCGCCAAGGTCACCAGCGGGCCGGAGAACAGCCAGCTCGCCGCATGGTCGAACAAGACGCCGGCGATCATCCTGAACGTGCAGCGTCAGCCGGGCGCGAACGTGATCGCGGTGGTCGACGCGATCAACAAGATCCTGCCGACGCTGCGTCAGGACATTCCGGCCGGCATCGACATCACGCCGCTGACCGACCGCACGGTGACGATCCGCGCCTCGGTGGCCGACGTCGAGTTCGAGCTGCTGCTGTCGATCGCGCTGGTGGTGCTGGTGATCTTCGTGTTCCTGCGCAACCTGCCGGCGACCATCATCCCGAGCCTGTCGGTGCCGCTGTCGCTGGTCGGCACCATGGCGGTGATGTACCTGCTGGGCTTCTCGCTCGACAATCTGTCGCTGATGTCGCTGACCATCGCCACCGGCTTCGTGGTCGACGACGCGATCGTCATGATCGAGAACATCGCCCGCTACATCGAGATGGGCGAGACCAGGATGCAGGCGGCGCTCAAGGGCGCCGGCCAGATCGGCTTCACCATCGTGTCGCTGACCATCTCGCTGATCGCGGTGCTGATCCCGCTTTTGTTCATGGGCGACGTAGTCGGACGCCTGTTCCACGAATTCGCCATCACCCTGTCGGTGACGATCGTGATCTCGGCGATCGTGTCGCTGACGCTGGTGCCGATGCTGTGCGCGCGGATGCTGGCCGAGCAGCGGCACCATGCCGACGGCTCGGTGCGTCCCGCCGGCGGGCGGATCGCGCAATTCTCCGAACGCGCGATCGACCGCACTATCGCCGGCTACGCGCGGATGCTCGATCGGGTGTTGCGACACCAGACGCTGACGCTGCTGGTGTTCCTGGTCACGGTCGCGATCACGGTGCTGCTGGCGGTGGTGATCCCGAAGGGCTTCTTTCCGGTGCAGGATACCGGGGTGATCCAGGGCATCTCGATCGCCGCCCAGGACACCTCGCTCGATTCGATGTCAAAGCACCAGCAGGCGCTGGCCGACGTGCTGCTCGACGATCCGGACGTGGTCAGCCTGTCGTCGTTCATCGGCGTCGACGGCACCAACATGACGCTCAACCAGGGCCGCTTCCTGATCAACCTCAAGCCGCACGATGCGCGCGCTCTGTCGGCCAGCGACGTGATCAGGCGGATCCAGTCCGAGGTGGCGGACGTGCCGGGCGTGCATCTGTTCATGCAGCCGGTACAGGACCTCTCGCTCGATACGGCGGTTTCCGCGACGCAGTACCAGTTCGTGCTGGAGACGCCGAACTACGACGATTTCACCGCCTGGGTGCCGAAGGTGGTGGCCAGCCTGCAGGCGCTGCCGCAGCTTGCCGACGTCACCTCCGATCTCCAGGCCACCGGCCGGGTCGCCAACGTGATCCTCGATCGCGCCAACGGCGCGCGCTACAGCATCACCCCGCAGACGGTCGACAACGCGCTGTACGACAGCTTCGGCCAGCGCCAGATCAGCACGGTCTATACCCAGACCAACCAGTACCGGGTGATCCTGGACGTGAGCAAGTCGCTGTCGCGCGACCTGTCGAGCCTCAACCAGCTCTATCTTCCCGGCACCAGCTCGTCCGCCTCCACCAGCGCGACCGGGGCGGCGCGGCAACCGACCGGCGGGCTGGTGCCGCTCTCCGCTGTGGCCCAGGTCAAGCTCGGCACCGGTCCGCTGCTGGTGTCGCATCTGGGCCAGTTCCCGGCGACCACCATCTCGTTCAACCTGAAGCCGGGCGCCTCGCTCGGCCCGGCGGTGAACGCGATCGAGGCCGCCGAGACCAAGATCGGCCTGCCGAAGAGCTTCGAGACCTCGTTCCAGGGTACCGCGGCGGCGTTCCAGGACAGCCTCGGCAACGAGCTGTTCCTGGTGCTGGCGGCGCTGGCGGCGGTCTATATCGTGCTCGGCGTGCTCTATGAGAGCTTCATCCACCCGATCACCATCCTCTCCACCCTGCCGTCGGCGGGGATCGGCGCGCTGGCCGCGCTGATGCTGGCCGGCGCCGATCTGGACGTGATGGGCATCATCGGCATCGTGCTGCTGATCGGCATCGTCAAGAAGAACGCGATCATGATGATCGACTTCGCGCTCGATGCGGAACGCAACGACGGTCTGGCGCCGCTCGATGCGATCCGCCGCGCCGCCGCGCTGCGGTTCCGGCCGATCCTGATGACCACGCTGGCGGCGGCGTTCGGCGCGCTGCCGCTGATGCTGGGCACCGGCACCGGCTCCGAGCTGCGGCGCCCGCTCGGCATCGCCATCGTCGGCGGCCTGGCGGTGAGCCAGTTGCTCACCCTGTTCACCACGCCGGTGATCTACCTGTTCATGGACGGGCTGTCGCGCCGCACCCGGCGCTGGATGAACCGGCACGATTCCGCGCCGCCGGCTGCGTCGCTGGAGACGCCGTGAACATCTCCCGGCCCTTCATCCTGAGGCCGGTGGCGACCACGCTGCTCGCGGTGGCGTTGGCGCTGTCGGGCGCGTTCGCCTACACCAGGCTGCCGGTGGCGCCGCTGCCCAACGTCGCGTTCCCGGTGATCCAGGTGCAGGCGACCCAGCCCGGCGGCTCGCCGGACGAGGTCGCCAGCGCGGTGGCGACGCCGCTGGAACGCCATCTCGGCACCATCGCCGGCGTCAACGAGATGACGTCGGAGAGCACCCAGAACACCACCCGCATCACCATCCAGTTCACCCTGTCGACCGACGTGAACGACGCGGCGCACCAGGTCGAGGCGGCGATCCAGGCGGCGCGCGCCGACCTGCCGGCGTCGCTGCGCAGCAACCCGACCTACCGGCAGTTCAACCCGGCCGGCCAGCCGATCATGATCCTGGCGCTGACCTCCAAGACCCGCACCGCGCCGCAGCTCTACGATCTGGCCACCAACGTGCTCCAGCAGCAGCTCTCCAAGATCAAGGGCGTGGGCAATTTCCAGGTCGGCGGCAGCGCGCTGCCTGCGGTCCGGGTCGAGCTCGATCCGCTGCCGATGTTCCAGCAGGGGCTCGGCTTCGAGGACGTGCGCGCCGCCCTCGCCTCGGCCAACGCCAACACGCCCAAGGGCTTCATCGATATCGGCCCGACACGCTATCAGCTCGACACCAACGACCAAGCGCGCCAGGCGGCGGACTACAAGGATCTGGTGGTCGGGTATCGCAACGGGGCGCCGATCCGGCTCGATCAGGTGGCGCAGGTGACCGACAGCGTCGAGGATCTGCGCAACGCCGGCTACTACAACGGCGAGCCGGCGGTGGTCTGCATCGTGTTCCCGCAGGCGGACGCGAACATCATCAAGACCATCGACGCCATCAAGACGGCGCTGCCGATGCTCGAGGCGTCGCTGCCGGCCGACACCAGGGTCCATATCGGGCTCGACCGTTCGACCACCATCCGCGCCTCGGTCAAGGACACCCAGGTCACGCTGGTGATCGCGGTGCTGCTGGTGGTGCTGGTGGTGCTGGTGTTCCTGCGCACGCTGCGCTCGACGCTGATCCCGGCGGTCGCGGTGCCGGTCTCGATCATTTCCACCTTCGGCGCGATGTACATGCTGGGCTTCGCGCTCGACAATCTGTCGCTGATGGCGCTGACCATCGCCACCGGCTTCGTGGTGGACGATGCGATCGTGGTGCTGGAGAACATCGCCCGGCACATGGAGGACGGCATGCCGCGCCTCGAGGCGGCGCTGCTCGGCGCCGGCGAGGTGGCGTTCACCGTGCTGTCCATCACCGTGTCGCTGATCGCGGTGTTCCTGCCGATCCTGCTGCTGCCGGGGATCGCCGGGAAGTTCTTCTACGAGTTCGCGATGACGCTGATCGTCACCATCAGCGTGTCGCTGCTGCTGGCGCTGACGGTGACGCCGATGATGTGCGCGCTGATCCTGCGGGTGCAGCCGCGCGTCTCGGCCGAGCAGGCGGCGACGGATGCGGGCCGGGCCCGGACCGCCTCCAGCCGGTGGCGCCAGGCCACCGCGTCGTTCTCCGCCTGGATCGAGCGCGGGCTGGACGGCATGCAGGCCGGCTACGAGCGTAGTCTCGGCTGGGCGATCCGGCATCGCCGGCTGATGCTGCTCAGCCTGCCGCTGACCATCGCGCTGACCGTCGCCCTGTTCATCAAGATCCCGAAGGGATTCTTCCCGACCGAGGATAACGGACTGCTGATCGCGCATATCGAGGGCGAGCAGACCATCTCGTTCCAGAACATGCGCGACAAGCTGGTGCAGGTGCAGACCGCGGTGGTCTCCGATCCGGACGTGCTGTCGGTGGTCGGCTTCACCGGCGGCCGCGGCAGCAACCAGGCGCAGGTGTTCATCCAGCTCAAGGACAAGAACGTCCGCCACGACAGCAACGACGTCACCATCGGCCGGCTGCGCGACAAGATGAAGACCATGGTCGGGGCGCGCTTCTTCGCGTTCTCGGCCGGAGACGTCAGGGCCGGGGCCCGCGAGAGCAACGCCAACTACCAGTATTCGCTGCAATCCGACGATGCCGAGCTGCTCTACAAATGGGCGCCGATCGTCGAGGCGGCGCTGAAGAACCGGCCCGAGCTGGCCGACGTCGATTCCGACGTGGCGCAGGGCGGGCAGGCGGTGTCGGTGCAGATCGATCGCGACACCGCGGCGCGCTACAAGATCACGCCACAGCTCATCACCAACA
Source organism: uncultured Rhodospirillales bacterium (assembly GCA_903844135.1). Taxonomy (GTDB): domain Bacteria; phylum Pseudomonadota; class Alphaproteobacteria; order Acetobacterales; family Acetobacteraceae; genus Lichenicola. The sequence continues at coordinate 17,588 of CAIMSN010000099.1, forward strand.
CGCTGTACGACGCATTCGGACAGCGCAGCGCGTCGACCATCTACAATACCCTCAACCAGTATCACGTGGTGATGGAGGTGGCGCAGAGCTATCAGCAGACGCCGGCGATCCTGAACCAGATGAGGATCAGCACGTCCGGCGGCACCGCGACCGGCAGCGCCAGCAGCAACCAGATCCGGGTGACGAACGCCGCCAGCACCGCCTCCGGCGGCAGCACCAACGGCGGCTCCAGCGGGGCCGGCGCCGTCACCAACAGCGCCGCCGCCACCTCCACCGCGACCACCGGCGCCGCCAGCGCGTCCGGCGCCACCACCAGCAGCGCGACCGTGTCGACGGCGCAGCAGGCGCAGGCCAACGCCAACAGCAACGCGCTGGCCGGCGGCAAGAGCGCCTCGACCGGGTCGGCGGTGTCGTCCGGGGTCGAGACCATGGTGCCGCTGACCGACGTCGCCGCCCTGGTGCCGGACACCACGCCGCTGCAGGTCAGCCACGATGGCGGCTTCGTCGCCGCGACCATCTCGTTCAACACCCCGACCGGCGGCTCGCTGAGCGCCGCCGAGGCGGCGATCAACGCGACCATGATCGCGCTGCACGTGCCGTCCACCATCCATGGCAGCTTCGCCGGCAACGCCAAGCAGCTCGACGAATCCACCAGCACCTATCCGCTGGTGGTGATGGCGGCGCTGCTCGCGGTCTACGGCACGCTCGGCATCCTGTACGAGAGCTACATCCATCCGCTGACGATTCTCTCGACGCTGCCGTCGGCGGGTGTCGGCGCGATCCTGGCGCTGCTGCTGTTCGGCGAGGAGTTCTCGCTGATCGCGATGATCGGCGTGATCCTGCTGATCGGCATCGTCAAGAAGAACGCGATCCTGCTGGTGGATTTCGCTCTGGTCGAGGAGCGCGAGCACGGTCTGTCGCCGTTCGACGCCATCACCCGCGCCTGCAAGATGCGGTTCCGGCCGATCATGATGACCAGCTTCGCCGCCGCGCTGGGCGCGCTGCCGCTGGTGCTGAGCAACGGCTACGGCAACGAGTTGCGCCGTCCGCTGGGCCTGTCGGTGATCGGCGGCCTGCTCGTCAGCCAGGCGCTGACCCTCTACACCACGCCGGTGGTCTATCTGTATCTGGATCGGATGCGTCACTGGTGGAACGGTCGCTGGCGCGCGCGCTGGCAAAGACGCTCCGGGCCGCCCGCCCGCTTGCAACAGGACCCGTCCGCAGGATGACGCACAGCTTCCCTCCCAGGCGGGCCCTTCTGCTGCTGACCGCGTTCTGCGGGGTCTCCGGCTGCATGGTCGGGCCCGACTATCGCAAGCCGGCGGCGATCCTGTCGGCGAAGCTGAAGGAGATGCCGCCGCCGCCCGGCTGGGCCTATGCCGATCCGCATTACGCGGAGCTGCCCAAGGGCGCCTGGTGGACGCTGTACAACGATCCGATCCTGAACCGGCTCGAGGCGCAGATCGACGTCTCCAACCAGACCATCAAGGCGGACGAGGCCGCCTACCGCCAGGCGCGGGCGCTGGTGGACGAAGCCAGGAGCTCGCTGTTCCCGACCGCATCGCTGACGCCCAGCGTGACGCGCAACGGCAGCGGCTCCGGCACCACCGGCTTCTCCACCAGCGGCGGCACGCTCGGCAGCGGCACGCTGGCCGGCACCACCGTCGGCACCGGCCTTGGCGGCAACCACGAGACCGCGCTCACCACCTACCAGCTCTCCGGCACGGTGGATTGGCAGCTCGACGTGTGGGGCGGCATCCGGCGCCAGGTCGAATCGCAGGTGGCGGCGGCGCAGCTCAGCCAGGCGACGCTGGATGCGGCGCGCCTGTCGGAGCAGACCACGCTCGCCACCGACTATTTCGAGCTGCGCTACCAGGACAGCCTGCAGGCGCTGCTCAATCAGTTCATCGCCTATTACGAGGACAGCGCACAGATCACGCGCAACGAATACAATGCCGGGATCGTCGCCTCGACCGACCTGCTGCAGGCCGAGACCCAGGTCGCGACCACGCGGGCGCAGGCGGTGCAGGTCGGCATCCTGCGGGCGCAGTACGAGCATGCGATCGCGGTGCTGACCGGCGTGCCGCCGGCCGAGCTGTCGCTGGCACCCGGCACGCTGACCAACGTGATTCCGGCGATCCCGGTGACGATCCCGTCGCTGCTGCTGCAGCGCCGCCCGGACATCGCCGAGGCGGAACGGATGATGGAGCAGGAGAACGCGCAGATCGGCGTGGCGGTCGCCGCCTTCTTCCCGACCGTCTCGCTCTCGGCCGTCGGCAGCTATGCCGGCAATCCGATCGGCTCGCTGATCCAGGCCGCCAACCGGAGTTGGTCGATCGCCGCCACCGCGGCGGAGAGCCTGTTCGAGGGCGGGCTGCGCACCGCGACGGTGCGCGCCGCGAAGGCGCTGTTCGACGAATCCGTGGCCAACTACCGGCTCACCGTGCTGACCGCGTTCCAGCAGCTCGAGGACGAGCTGTCGTCGCTGCGCATCCTGGCCCAGCAGGCCGACGCGCAGGCCAAGGCGGTCGACCTGTCGAACCAGACGGTGGTGGTGTCGCTGAACCAGTATCGCGCCGGCACCGCGATCTACACCACGGTGCTGACCAACCAGGCGACCGCCTTGTCCAACGCCGAGACCCTGCTGGGCATCCAGGAGAGCCGGATCCTGGACAGCGTGCAGTTGATCAACGCGCTGGGCGGCGGCTGGAGCACCGCCGACCTGATCGGCAAGAACGCGCTGCAGTCCGACAACCCGTTCCTGCCCGGCTTCATCAGCCCCGACCGGAACTGAGCGCACAAAAAACCCCGGCATCGTCCGATGCCGGGGTTTTTCGTTACGTCCGTGACGACAGGGCTAGAAGATCGCCTTGCCGGCCATCAGGCCGAGGATCAGGAACACCACGAAGATCACGATGGCGATGAAGAACAGAATCTTGGCGATGCCGGCGGTCGCCGCCGACAGGCCGCCGAAGCCGAACACGCCGGCGATGATGGAGATGACGAGAAACAGAAGAGCGAGCTTGAGCATGCGATGTTCCCGAGGCCGGAAGGTTGCGTTGGAGGAGGGGCGAGCGACCTAGAGGCGCGCGACCAGCACGCCGAGCAGGAAGCCGACGCCCACCGCGACGCCGACCGCGAGCAACGGCTGGTCGGCGGTCACGTCGCGCACGCTGTCGAGCGCGTCGCCATAGGCGCTCTGCGCCTGGCCGCCGAACTGCTGCGCCTTGCCTTCCGCCTCGGTGGCACGGTCGCCCAGCATGCTGCCGAGACCCTCCTTGAGCTTGCCGGCGACCTGGTCGGTGGCGCCTTCGATCTTGTTGCTGTCCATCGCTGAGTCCCCTGTGTCGTGCCGGCGGTGCGCGGTCCGGCCCATGCCGCACCAACGCGACATCGGCCCGAGAGATGCGTCGGGATGGCGTTTCCCGCCATGGCGCGCCGCGGCGCCGCATGCCGGTCCGGGAACCCCTGCCCCGGCTAACTTGTTTCGCTCCTGACAGGCGCGCGGGACCCGGACACGTCATGAAACTCTTCAACTGCCAGCAGTGCGGCAGCCTGCTCTATTTCGAGAACCGCACCTGCGAGGGGTGCGGCACCATACTTGGCTACCTGCCGTTCGAGGAGACGCTGTCGGCGCTGGCGATGGAAGACGACGCCGTCACCGCGCTCGGCGCCGCCGATCCGGCCAGGCGCAGGCGGCTGTGCGTCAACGCCGGACGGGATGCCTGCAACTGGCTGGTCGATGCCGATGGCGACGAGACCTTCTGCGCCTCCTGCCGCCACAACCACATCATTCCGGAATTGAGCGACGACCGCGCGCTCACGTTGTGGCGCCGGCTCGAGGTGGCGAAGCACCGGCTGTTCTACTCCCTGATCCGTCTCGGCATCGCGCTGCCGAACCGGATCGACGATCCGGCCTCGGGGCTGGCGTTCGACGTGCTCGATCCGATCCCCGGCCAGCCCAAGGTGCTGACCGGGCACCGCGACGGGGTGATCACCATCAATCTCGACGAGGCGGACGACGCGCATCGCGAGGAGATGCGTCACAGGATGCACGAGACCTATCGCACCCTGCTCGGCCATTGCCGTCACGAGGTCGGGCACTGGATCTGGGACCGGATGGTCCGCGACCAGGGCCGGATGGATGCGTTCCGTGCCCTGTTCGGCGACGAGCGCGCCGACTATCCGCAGGCGCTGGAAAGGCACTACCAGGACGGCGCCGCGCCGGACTGGCAGCAGCGCACCATCAGCGCCTACGCCACCAGCCATCCGTGGGAGGATTTCGCCGAGACCTGGGCGCACTACCTGCACATCATGGATACGCTGGAGACCGCCAATGCGTTCGGCCTCGGCGTGAAGCCCACGATCGCCAACGCCGAGGCGCTTCAGGTCGACATCGCGATCGATCCCTACCGCACCGCGCACATGGACGAGATCCTCGATCAGTGGATGCCGCTGGTCTATGCGATGAACAGCCTCAATCGCAGCATGGGGCTGTCGGATCTGTATCCCTTCATCATCTCCGAGCCGGTGCGCGAGAAGCTCGGCTTCATCCACGCCATGCTGCAGGACCAGCCGGGAGCGGACGCGCTTCCGCCCCCACCTGCGCCCCAGTCCCCACCTGCGCCCCAGCCGCCTGAAGCCGAGTCCGCCGGCTGACCGGTCTCAACGGACCTCGATCGCGACCACGTCCCTGACCGAACGGCCTGCCTTCAGATCGCCCGGGACCACCAGCCTGGGCGCATCGAGCGGCGCGCCATCGCGTGCGCTGGCGACGATCACCGCCTTGCCCTCGAACCGCGGATCGATCTCCGCCACGGCGAGCGCCACGGCGTAGCCGTCGCGGCCGCGCACCAGGACAGTGTGGCGCAGGAACGTCCTGCCGCCGGGCTGGTCCACCAGGGCGGCGCGATCCAGTAGCGTGCGCAACAGCGGACCGCGGTAGGTCGCAGGGCCGGTCCGGTCGGTTACCGTCACCTGCACCGTCGGCAGGGCGTCCAGCGCGGCCCGGGTCAGGGATTGCGGATGCGCGACCTCGCCGGTGATGGCGAGCGGGCCGTCGTCGGCGGCCCGGGCGGTCGCCACGGACAACAGCGCGACGAGGCACAGGGCCGGCCATCGGCCTACCACGAGAGTGCGCCCTGGTGCGGGACGTCCTGCGTCGCCGGACCATATGCGCGACGCTGCTGTTCGGTCCGCACCGTGAAGGCGAGATCCCCATCGCCGCGCTCCCCGCCGGCCAGGCTCGCCAGCATCTCGTCCGACAGATCGGCGAAACGGCGGCCGCGCAGCTTGCCGTAGGGCACCCGCGCCAGCAGCGCCGGCTGGCTCGACCAGGCCAGCAACGACTCCACCGAGGCGGTCGCCAGCATGTCGCGCAGATGATGCGCGGTGACGTAGGCGTCCGGACCGGCGCGATGCGCCGGGAGGCCGAGCGCCCGGTCCAGGCCGGCGGGGCGGCGCCAGTAGCGCAGGCCCTGGTTGCTGTGGCCCGGCGCCTCCGGCCACACCCGCAGCGCCGTCTTGTAGGTGCAGATCCAGGGCAGCCGGCCGGCGAGCGCCGAGGCGCACCAGCGCTGCTCGAACGCCGCCCGATGCGCGACCAGGGCCAGCGGGGCCGGCCCGGGCTCGGCGCGCAGGATCGCCGGCGCGGCGTCGAGCCAGCGCGGCGCACCGGCGACGTCCTCGTCGATCAGATGGTGGATCGCCGAGGTCGCGGGAGAGATCGGATTGACCGGGTCGATCAGCAGCGCCTGCGGGCCGCCGAGCAGCGCCCAGGCGCCGGACTCGTCCTGCGCCACATCCTGCCAGCCGATCTCCACCACGCCGCCATCGGTGAAGCTGTTGCCGGTGGTCTCGAGGTCGACGACGCGCAGGAACGGCCTCATGCGTCCGACGGGGTGATGTCGGACTTGGCGGAAACCGCCTGGGCGAAGGCGGAGGCGAGATCGCTCGGCACGATGATGGTGGCGCCCCGATCCTTGTTCATCTCGTAGAGCAGGTTCATCTGCCGCAGCCGCAGCGCTACCGGGTCGGCGCCGTAGATCGCCGCCGCGGCGACCACCTGGCGGGCGACGCCGATCTCCGCCGACGCCAGGGTCTCGCGAGCCTGCTTCTCGCGCTCGGCCTGCGCCTGGCGGCTCATCGCGTCCTGCAGCGCGCCGGGAATGCCGATATCCTTGATCTCGACCGAGATCACCTCGACGCCCCAGCCGGCGGTCTTGGCGCCGATGTCGCGCTGCAACTGCTCGTCGGCGACCTGCCGGTCCGACAGCAGCCGCGACAGGTCGCTGGTGCCGATCATCTCGCGAAGCGAGGTCTGGGCGACGCGCTCGACGGCGAGGCGGAAATCGTCGATCTCCAGCGCGGCGCGGGCGGCGTCGGTGACGCGCCAGAACACGATCGCGTCCATGGCGATCGAGACCGTGTCGCGGGTCAGGGCCTCCTCGGCGCGGATTTCGGTGGTGCGGATGCGCATGTCGACGCGCGCATGCACCTGGTCGAGGAACGGCACCAGGAAGAAGAGTCCCGGACCGCGCAGTCCGGTGAACTTGCCGAGGCGCAACACCACCACGCGCTGCCACTGCGTGGCGATCCTGATGGTCAGCTTGAGCAGGATGGCGATCAGGACGGCGAGAATGACGAAGGGGGCTGCGTTCATGATGGTATCTTAAGGCAGAGTCTTCTTTTTCTGTAGAAAAAGAAGCAAAAAGACTTTTGTCCGTTTGGCTGTGAGGCGATGGCAACATCGTCTTTACGGAGGAAAGTCGGCAATTCCTCCGACCTGGGCGCCAAGCTCAATGAGCTGGTGGTCGGGCAGGCGGTCGCGCACGAGAGCGCTGAATTTTGCATCCGCGGTGACGAAGCGGCAACCCGAGGAGCGCGCCAGCGCGAGGTAAAGGCAGTCGTACGCGGGATGGTCCAGCAGAAGCGCCAGATTCGTGGCAGCCTCGAGCAGCCGTCGCGATGGCACGAAGTCGATGTCGGCGCGCTCGATCAGACGGGCGGCCAGGCGGGCCTCGTCGCCGGTCAGCTCGTGGCGGCGAACCTTCTTCCACAAGATATTGGCGCACTCGGGAATCAAAAGGTCTGGGGCCAGCAGGCGATGGCGGCGCAGAGCCAGGGCGTCCTGCGTCCCGGTCTCCTCGATCACCCACTTGATGACCACGCTGGCATCGACGACGAGCGTCGTCACCGCTCGACGCGGCCCTCGCGCTGCAGGCATTCGGCTGGGGTCTGGCGACGATCGGCGGTCAGACGGCGAAGCTCCGTGGCCAGCCGGTCGAACTCGGTATCCGCCTCGCCCTCCAGCGCTTGAGCGAGAATGTCGCGCAGCTCTGCTTCGGCGGACCGGCCGTGACGGGCGGCCCGCCGCTTCAGACGCGCCACCAGGGCATCGTCGACGTTCCGAATGCTCAGACTGACCGGCATCACGCCACTCTCCGCAACTGTGCCGGCAATGCTAGCAGTGCCGGCAGGCATTGACCATCGCGATCGGTCAGGCGCCGTAGGCCACCCGGCGCAGATCGAGCGTGCGCGGCAGCTCGTTGGACGGCGCGGAGCGCGGTTCCGGCATGGCGCCCGGGGTGTGGCCGAACGGCTGGAAGCGGGCGCGGCGGCGGGCCTCGGCCTCGTTGGCGTTGACCGGGCGAGTCTCGTAATTGCGGCCGCCGGGATGCGCGACATGGTGGGTGAGGCCGCCGATCGAGCGGCCGGTCCAGCGATCGTAGATGTCGAAGATCAGCGGGGTCTGGGCGCGCAGCACCGGATGCATGCCGAACGCCGGCTCCCAGGCCTTGAAACGGACCCCGCCGACCGCCTCTCCGACGCGCTCGGTGGCGGTCAGCGGCACGGCGACGCCGTTGCAGGCCAGAACGTAGCGCTCCGGGATCCAGCCATCGACGCGCACCTCGAGCCGCTCGACCGAATTGTCGACGTGACGCACGGTGCCGCCGATCCCGGGCGTCTCGCCCAGCACCGGCCAGGGCTCGAGCGCCTGGCGCAGTTCGATGCCGATGCCGCGCACCGTGACGCTGCCTGCCAGCGGGAAGCGGAACGCCAGATGCGGCGCGAACCAGGCCGGGTCGAGCCGGAAGCCGAATCCTGCAAGATCGTCGAGCGCATCGGCAAGATCCTGTTCGACGAAGTGCGGCAGCATGAATTCGTCGTGCAGGCGCGTGCCCCATCGCGTCAGGCGACGCTCGTAGGGGCTGGTCCAGAACGCGGCGATCGCGGCGCGCAGCAGCAGCGCCTGGGCGATCGCCATCTGCGCGTGCGGCGGCATCTCCATCGCCCTGAGCTCGACCAGCCCGAGACGGCCGGAGGTGCTTTCCGGGGCGTAGAGCTTGTCGATGCAGAACTCGGTGCGATGGGTGTTGCCGGTCATGTCGGCCAGCAGGTTGCGCAGCAGACGGTCGATCAGCCAGTACGGCGTGCGGGCGCCGGGCGTGATCTGGGCGAAGGCGATCTCGAGCTCGGCGAGCGCGTCCTGGCGCGCCTCGTCGATGCGCGGATGCTGGCTGGTCGGGCCGATGAACAGGCCCGAGAACAGGTACGACAGGCTCGGATGGTTGTGCCAGAAGCCGAGCAGCGACTTCAGCAGGTCCGGACGACGCAGGAACGGGCTGTCGGACGGTGTGGCGCCGCCCATCACCACGTGGTTGCCGCCGCCGGTGCCGACATGGCGGCCGTCGAGCAGGAACTTCTCCGTGCCGAGGCCGAGGTCACGCGCCGCCTTGTAGAGGAAGGTCGTGCGTTCGACGTGCTCCGACCAGGTCAGCGCCGGATGCACGTTGACCTCGATCACGCCGGGATCCGGGGTGACGGAGAAGGTCTGGATGCGCGAATCGTGCGGTGGCGCGTAGCCTTCGAGGATCACCTTGCGGTTGAGCTCGGACGCCACGCCTTCGATCGCCGAGACCAGATCGAGCCAATCCTCGATCAGATAGAGCGGCGGCAGAAAGACGTGGATCAGCCCCTCGCGCGCCTCGACGGTCAGCGCGGTGCGGACCATGCGCGCCGCGTCGTCGTCGGTTTCCTCCTCCGCGTAGAGCGGCTCGGCCGGAGGCTGCGGACGCAGCATGTCCAGCGACGGGCCGGCCGGGGTGGAGGTGCGCAGCGGCGCCGGCGGACGCGGCGGGGTCGGCAGCTCGCCCAGGGCGGCGGCGCTCTCCGCGGCATCGGCCGCATCGGACGTCTCCGGCGGCAGTCCGATGGCGTAGGCCTGGCGGCGATCGGAGCGCGACACAAACGGCGAGCGATCCGGCAGCGGCCCGCGCGGTGCGAACGGGTCACGCGCGACGCCGTGCTCGATCAGGCCCGCCTCGGCCCATTCCAGGCTCTGCAGCGGCAGGCGGAAGCCGATCGCGCTGTCGCCCGGGACCAGGAACAGCAGGTCCGAGCGCAGCAGCCAGCGCCCGGTCTGCCAGACCCGCTCGCCGTTGCGCACGGTGCGTCGCAGCGGCAGCACGCTGCCGACATCGGCGGCCAGACCCTGGCCGTACACGCGGGCCAGACGGGCGCGCTCGAGCGGATCGGCGAGCTTGGCATCCTCGACGATCACGTTGGCCGGCAGCCGATGCTCGCGCCAGAGATAGTAGTGGATGTCCTCGTGTGCCGGCAGGACGCGGCTGGGATCCAGCCCCAGGGCGCGGGCCAGGCTGCGGGCGAACACGCGGGCGTCGCCGGAATCGGCCCGTCCGTGCGGCGTGTGCTTGTCGTCGTCGGACGCCAGCAGGGCGGGATCGGTCCAGACCGGCTGGCCGTCGCGGCGCCAGATCGCGTTGATCGCCCAGCGCGGCAACTGCTCGCCGGGATAATGCTTGCCGACCGCGTATTGCAGCACCGCCCCGGGACACCATTCCGGCACCAGCGCGCGGATCAGCCGTCCGGACAGGCGGCGCTTGGTCGGGCCCAGCGCCTCGGAATTCCATTCCTCCGCATCCATGTCGCCGGCGGCGATGAAGGTGGGCTCGCCGCCCATCGTGAGCCGGACGTCGCCCTCGGCCAGGGCGCGATCGACCTTCTGGCCCATCGCCAGGATCGCCTGCCAGTCGCCGTCGGCATACGGGGCGGTGGTGCGCGGGCTTTCCGCGATGCGGGTCACGCCCATCTCGAAGCCGAACGTGCCCTCGTTCTTCTCGACCAGGCCGCTGATCGCCGCGGCGGAGGCGGGCTCCGGGCTGGCGGCGAGCGGGATATGGCCCTCGCCGGTCAGCAGCCCGGAGGTGACGTCGAAGCCGATCCAGCCGGCGCCGGGGAGATACACTTCCGCCCAGGCATGCAGATCGGTGAAGTCGGCCGAGGCGCCCTGCGGCCCGTCGCCCTGGGTGTCGGGGTCGGGCCTGAGCTGGATCAGGTAGCCGGACACGAACCGGGCGGCGAGACCGAGATGACGCGCGACCTGCACGAACAGCCACGCCGAATCGCGGCACGAGCCCTTGCCCTGGCCCAGGGTTTCCTCCGGCGTCCACACGCCGGGCTCCATCCTCACGATGTAGTCCACGCGGTCGCGCAGCATCGCGTTGAGCGCCACCAGCATCGGCACGGTACGGGTCGGCGCGCGCGGAATGCCGGCCAGCAGCGCGTTGAGCAGCGGACCCGGCGGCAGCGCCTCGCGGAACGGCGACAATTCGGTGTCGAGCACCGGATCGTAGGCGAACGGCCATTCCTCCGCCTCGGGCTCGAGGAAGAAATCGAACGGGTTGATCGTCGCCATATCGGCGAGCAGATCGACCGTCACCTCGAAACGGGTGACGCGCTCGGGAAACACCACCCGGGCGAGGAAATTGCCCTGCGGATCCTGCATCCAGTTGATGAAGTGCTCAGGCGGCTCGATCGTCAGCGCGTAGGACAGGACCGGCGTGCGCGCATGCGGCGCCGGCCGCAGCCGGATCGTCTGCGGCCCCAGCACGATGGGGCGGTCATAGGCGTACGAAGTCCTGTGCGTCAGCGCGACGTGGAGCGTCATGGGCGGGGCGTCTCCGGGTTGGCAAGGCGCGAAGCTGTCACGCGCTCCGCGCTCCGCCAACCGAATTATCGGGAGCGCGGTCGATAGCAGCGACGCACGGCGGCAGCGAGGAGCATTCGCGCCGGGGCAGACGCGCTACATCGGCATGTCCATTTTCATTCCGGGTTGCATGGGCATGGACATCGACGGCGCCGGCCCGGATCGCGGCAGCGGCGTGAGCGCGCGCCGTTTCTGGCGCGGATCGAACCCGTCGGCCGAACCGGTGGCGGCGCGCAGCCAGCCATTGCCGTCGATCAGGAATTCCCGCGCGTCCGGCGCGCCTGAAACGATCGCGTAGCCGCGCGCGACGCTCTCGTCGTCGGCGATGCAGGTCACGAGGTCCGGCATCGCGGCTTGCGCCGCGCCACGGGTGACGAGAAGCACCGCGCGACCATGCAGCGCGTCCGACGACAGGTTCCGCCCGTCGCACCGTGCGGCGAACGCGGGAGCCTTGATCGGCTGGGCCCACGCGCCGGCCGCGTCGCGCGACAGGCCGGCATTGTTGGCGCGGACGTAGTCGATCAGCGCCCAGCGCTGCTCGGCGGTGAGACGGTCGGCAAATCCCGGCATCGCCAGGCCGCCGGTGGGCGCCTCGATGCCGTGGGTCAGCCACCAGAACATCTCGCCGTCGCTGTGCATCCACAGATGCGGCGCGGTGAGATCGGCGGGCGGCACCGGCAGCGACGCGGCCAGCGTCCCGTCGCCGCGTCCCTGCGCGCCATGGCATGCGGCGCAATGGCCGGGGAACAAAGCGGCGCCCTCGGCGATCGTGTCGGCGGCGAAACCGGTCGGCGAGCGATAGAAGCTGGTCGGATTGGCCTCGATCAGCAGCAGGTCGAGATGCGGGATCGCCAGGGCGGCGATGCCGGCCGACAGGGCGAGGCTGGCCCAGCGCATCCAGCGACGCAGCAGCGGCGTCGCCAGCAGCAGAATCGCCGCGACCGCCAGCGCGGTGAGCGCCAGGATTGCCTCCCTGCGGAACGAATCGTCCTCGTCGATCGTCACCAGGCTGAATTGCTGCGTGAACGGCCACACCGGCTGGTCGTGCATGGCAGGCGGCAGGTCGGCAAGCGTGCCGGCGGCCAGAAGCAAAGCGAGGCCGACCAGGGTCTCCAGCCCGATGCTGGCCAGGAGCAGGCGCCGCGCCCGCTGCGGATGCAGGCCGCGCAGCGCCGGGGTGAATCGGAACCGGTTGGCGCAGGCGAGACCGATCGCCAGCGCCAGCAGCAGCGCCTTGAGGATCGCCATCCAGCCATAGGCGGTGCCGACCAGGCCAGGGATGGAGCCGATCAGGACCCAGCCCTGGAACGCGGCGGTGACGACGATGGCGGCAACGCAGAGGCTGCCGAGCGGCGAGAACCGGCGCGACGATTCGGCGGCGACCGCCGGGCTGGCGGAAAGCACGGTGAGCAGCAGCGGCAGCAGGCCGCCGAGCCACGCCGCGCCGGCGAGCAGGTGCAGGCAGTCCGAGACCAGGAGCAGACTGGGGCCCGGCGTCATGGAGAAGGCGTGGCTATGGCCGGCCTGCAGCAGCAGGGCGACCAGGCAGGCGGCGAGCTGCCGGGACGGACGGCGCGCGGCGAGCGCCGCGAGCGCCAGGAACAGCCCCTGCAGACAGACCAGATGGCCGAAGCTGGTGGTGGCGATCACCACCGGCAGCGCCGATGCGGCGCCGGACAGATCGGCGGCGCCGGACATGGCGCGCGCCTCCGCGAGCAGCCAGGCCGCGAGCGCCAGCCCGGCCAGGGCCAGGCTTGCGAGTGTCAGGCTTGCGAGGGTCAGGCTGCCGAGCCGGTCCGGCAGCGCCGGCGCGAGACCTGGCGGCTCGCCTCCGGCTGGTGCGCGCGGGAGAATGACGCGGCGGAACAGCGCGCTGCCGAACGCCGAGAACAGCCCGGCCGCGAGCAGGCCGCGTATCAGCGCCAGCCAGATCCCGCCTTCCGGGGCGAACGCGGGCAGCGCGCCGTTCAGCACGCTCACGGCGCGGTCGAGGACGCGACGGTGAAGCGGTAGGTCCCCTGGGTGCGATGCGTGTCGGTCGCCACCGCATGCCACGCGACCTTGTAGGTCCCGGGCTTGAGCGTGCCGAGGCCGACCGCGAGGCTTGTATCGCCGCCGTCGAGATGGGCGGGCTTGCCGTCGTCGACCCGATGCCCCGCGGCATCGGTGACGACGATGCTGCTGAAGGAGGGTTCGACGCTCTCGGTAAAGGTGATCCTGACCGAAACCGGTGGGCTGGCGAGCGTGCTGCCGACCGCTGGGCTGGCGGTCCTGAGGAACGCGTGCGCGACCGCGGCGACGGGATGCAGCGCGACGCAGGCAAGCGCGGCGGCGAGGATCGGGAGGGCGCGAGACTTCATGAGGAGAGTCCTTGTTTATTCAGCAGAAAATTACTGGAAGAACGGCTTGCCGAGGCTGTCCGGCAGCAGGTCGTCGAGGAAGATGTGCACCAGGGCGACGGCGCCGACATTGGTGCCCGCCGCCTTGTTCATCGGGATCAGCGCCTCCGCGCCGACCTCGCCCCATTGCGCGAGGTAGATCACGCCCGGAGCGGCGGTCCATGTCGTGCCTGCGGTGCTGGGCGACGAGGCCGGTGAGCTCCAGGTGAACTCCACCAGCGGGATCATCTTGCCGAGAAAGCCGGGCAGCCCGAGATCCTTCACCTGAGACTGCAGATACGGCAGGCTGTATTGCAGAGAGATGCCGGCGGCCCAGGCATTGTTGGTGCCGTTGTTGTACTGGGCCGCCAGGCCGCCGTTGCTGGGCGAGCCGGCGCCGAACGACGCCGGCGAGATCGTGTTCACTTCCTTGTCGGCGAAGGTGTAGGAGAGCTCGCCGGTGACCGCGAACGGGCGCAGCGCCGGCACCGGCAGGTCGCCGAAGCCCTTGCCGGCATAGACGATCGGCGCGGTCGAGCCGTAATGGTCGGCGCCGATATGGTCGGTGCCGCTGCCGCCGATCTCGCGGCTGACGCCGATCGAGGCGACGAACTCGTGCGGTGCGTTGGTGATGAACTGCCACTTGCCGGTGACGAACAGGTTCTCGAACCCCGCCTGGGTCTTGGCGCCGTTGGTCTGCAGCACGTCGTAGCCGTCGTTGAAAATCAGCGCGGTCCGCGGCGTGATGGTCTTGTCGTATTCGAAGCCGTAATCGTACTCGTGGGTTGGCCCGGTGCCGCCGTCGGCGCCGCTGCGCGAATAGGCGAAGGCCGGGATCGAGGCCTCGTCGGAGACGCCGGGATCATCGAAGGTCAGCGTGACCGGGAAGACCCGCGCACCGGCGATCACGTGGGCGGCGGCGGGGGAGGCTGCGATCGCCGCGCCGAGGCAAAGCAAGGCCGGCGCGGACCGGGCCACGCGGCGAAACTGGGAAGACATGGAGATGGTCCCGAAGCATGAGAAAGCAGGACGGCATCGCGCATCGGCGCGACGCCGCGATGTCTGTCGGTCTCAGTTCGGGAGTGGCGGGCCTCTGGCGCGATAGGCGCGGCGGCGTGCCGCCGGCGGGGCGCGCGGCTGCAGCAGGGTCCAGCCGGCCAGGGCCGCCAACAGCAGGGCGGCGGCATGCCACGGAGCGTCCGGCGGAAGGATCGGCGGCAGGTCGAAGGCGGCGCCGATCGGACAGAGCGGTCCATCGAGGCCGCGCCCCGGATGGTGGCGATCCGCGGGCGCCGCCGGCGCACCGCACAGCATGGACAGGGCGCGCAGATCGTCGCCGGTCGGCGCCTGCGCGTCATCGATGCGCTGGATCGACGCCAGAGCGAGCTGGCTGAGCAGGAGCAGGGCCAGGAGCAACAGCTCCAGACCTCGCCGGCGCATGCCGAGATGTCGCGTTCGTCCCACGCCCCTGTGTATCGCAGAGCCGACCGGGCAGCGATTCGTCGCTTGGCCTCGCAGCGCGAGAATCGCCGGGCTGTGCCCGGATGACAACACTCCCACCGCGACGCCTGGTTGCGGCCGGACGGCGCGCGGCGGCTCGATTGCCTGAGTCCCGGCATCGGCGTCGCTCCCGGTTCGGAACCTTTGCTTAACGGACACGGTGCAGAATGGCAGCCGCATCCCCATCGCAGGCGAAACCGATCATGCCCTCGTCCCAGGACCGCGCCGCGCCCAACCCAGGCAAGGCGCACGGCCTTTCCCTGGGTGCCAAGCTGAGCGCGGGCTTCGCCGCGCTGACCCTCATCGTCCTGCTGCTCGGCTGCTTCGCGATCACCCGCATCGGCAGCATGGACGATGCCGCCGCCGAGATGCGCGACGACTACATCCCGTCCCTGGGGCACATCGCGTCGCTCGGCTTCGCCCTGGAGAACGTGCGTCGGTTCGAGGCAAGCTACATCATCGCCACCACCGATGCCGAGCGCCAGCGGATCGCGGCGAAGCTCAGGACCTGGGAGGACCGGGTCGCGGACGAACGGCGCCGTTACGACCCGCTGATCGACGCCGGCGACGAGCGCGACCGATACACGACGGTCTTCGATCGGATGTGGCCGTCCTACAAGGCCGCACTCGACGCGACCATGCGGGCCGTCGATGGGCTGCAAGCGGACAAGGCGCGCGCGCTCTTCAACGGCAGCGGGTCGAGCGAGATGGGCGCCCTGCTCGACTTCATCGAGTGGGATGTGAACTTCAACAAACAGACAGGACTGGCGGCCGGCAATCGGAGCCGCGTCGTCGGCAAGTCGGCCTGGTGGTTCCTGGTGAGCGGCCTGGTCTGCGCCGTGTTCCTCAGCGTCGCGATCGCCTTCTCTCTGATCCGGCATATCGGTCGTCCGATCGGGGCGATGACCGGCGCGATGCGCCGCCTCGCCGAGCGGGACCTCAGCGTCGTCATCCCGAACACCGGGCGCGGCGACGAGATCGGCGCGATGGCGGCGGCCGTCCAGGTCTTCAAGGACAACATGATTGCGGCCGACCGCATGGCCGAGGCCGAGAAGGCGGCCAGGCAGGCCAAGGTCGAGCGTGCCGCCCGCCTCGAGCAGATAGTCGGCCGGTTCCAGGAGGACGCCGCCACCGCGGTCGGCTCGCTCGCCGCGGCTTCCGGACAGATGGAGACGACCGCGCGCTCTATGTCCTCGACCGCGTCCGCGACCGACGACAAGGCGTCGGCGGTGGCCCAGGCCGCCGAAGGCACCCGCACTGGCGTGCAGACGGTGGCGGCGGCCGCGGAGGAGCTGTCGGCTTCGATCCGCGAGATCAATCGCCAGGTGGTGCAGGCCGCGCGTGTCAGCGAAAACGCGGTGGCCGATGCCCGCCGCACCGACGGCGTCGTCCGCGCGCTCGCCGACGGTGCCCGCAAGATCAACGACGTGGTGGGCCTGATCACCTCGATCGCCAGCCAGACCAACCTGCTGGCGCTGAATGCGACGATCGAGGCGGCCCGAGCCGGTGAGGCCGGCCGCGGCTTCGCGGTGGTCGCGTCCGAGGTGAAGAGCCTGGCGCAGCAGACCACGAGGGCCACCGAGGAGATCGAGACCCAGATCCGCGAAGTGCAGGCCGCGACGCAGCAGGCGGTCGGCTCGATCAGCAACATCGTGACGGTGATCGAGGAGGTGGGAGCGATCGCAGCCGCGATCGCAGCCGCGGTCGAGGAGCAGGGCGCGGTGACCGCCGAGATCGCCCGCAGCGTGCAGGACACCGCGGTCAGCACCGAGACCGTCACCACCAACATCGCCGGCGTCAGCCGCGCGGCCAACGACACCGATGTCGCCGCCGGCGATGTGCTGAGCGCCGCGCGGGACCTGTCCCTCCAGGCCGAGCAGCTTTCGCAGCAGGTGACGCGCTTCGTCGGCGCGGTACGCGCGGCGTGAGCGGACCGCAGGCTAGGCAGCCACGCGCGTGCCCGCAAACGCGGGCACCCATGCAAGGCCCGCAAACGCGGGCACCCATGCAAGGCCCGCAAACGCGGGCGTCCAGGCAAGGCCCGCAAACGCGAAACGCCCGGACGATCGCCCGGGCGTCTGAAACAGCAAAGGATCTGCGGCCTAGGCCGCTCCGACCTCAGCTCGCGTAGTCGTTCTCGCTCTCGTGCACCGGCTTCGGGCCGCTATCCTGGCCCTTTGCGGAGACGTCGCGCTCGACCAGCTCGATCACCGCCATGTCGGCGGCGTCGCCATGGCGCATGCCGGCCTTGAGCACCCGCGTGTAACCGCCCGCGCGGCCCTTGTAGCGCTCGGCGATGGCGCCGAACAGCTTAGCGACGATGACGTCGTCGCGCAACTGCGCGTAGGCCTGGCGGCGCGCATGCAGGCCGCCGCGCTTGCCGAGGGTGATGAGCTTCTCGGCAACCGGACGCAGCTCCTTCGCCTTCGGCAGCGTGGTGGTGATCTGCTCGTGCTTGATCAGCGCGACCGCCATGTTCCTGAACATGGCGAGGCGATGGGTGGAGGTAACGCCGAGCTTACGGCCGGCAACACCGTGACGCATGATAGTTGGTTCCTAATGCTGCCAGATCAGAACGGCTCGTCGAGCCGCTTGGCGAGGTCTTCGATATTCTCGGGCGGCCAGGTCGGCACGTTCATGCCGAGCGCCAGGCCCATGGAGGTGAGGACCTCCTTGATCTCGTTCAGGGACTTGCGGCCGAAGTTCGGCGTCCGCAGCATCTCCTGCTCGGTCTTCTGCACCAGGTCGCCGATATAGACGATGTTGTCGTTCTTCAGGCAGTTCGCCGAACGCACCGACAGCTCGAGCTCGTCGACCTTGCGCAGCAGGTTGCGGTTGAACGGCAGGTCGTCCTGCGGCTCCTCGACGCGCGCCGGGCGCGGCTCGTCGAAATTGATGAAGAGCTGGAGCTGATCCTGCAGGATCCGGGCGGCGAGCGCCACCGCGTCCTCCGGCGTCACCGCGCCGTTGGTCTCCACCGTCAGCAGCAGCTTGTCGTAGTCGGTGACCTGGCCGACGCGGGTCGGCTCGACCTTGTACGAGCAGCGGCGCACCGGCGAGTAGATCGCATCGATCGGGATCAGCCCGATCGGCGCGTCCTCGGGACGGTTGGCGGCGGCCGGCACGTAGCCCTTGCCGAGATTGACGGTGAACTCCATGCCGAGCTTCACCCCGTCATCGAGGGTGCAGATCACCAGGTCGGGGTTCATCACCTCGATATCGTGTCCGGTCTGGATCTGGCCGGCCTTGACCTCTCCGGGCCCAGTCGCGGTCAGCACCATGCGCTTGGGGCCTTCGCCATGCATGCGAAGCGCAAGCTGCTTGATGTTGAGCACGATGTCGGTGACGTCCTCGCGGACCCCGGCGATCGAGGAGAATTCGTGCAGCACGCCGTCGATCTGGATCGCGGTGACGGCGGCGCCCTGCAGCGACGACAGCAGGATGCGGCGGATCGCATTGCCGAGCGTCATGCCGAAGCCGCGCTCCAGCGGCTCGGCGACCACGGTCGCGGTGCGCGCGGGCTCGTTGCCGGGCTCGACGTCCAGCTTTTCCGGCTTGATCAGGGACTGCCAGTTCTTCTGGAGGACCAAGAGAGTGGCCTTTCTTAACGAGGAACCGCCGCACCGATGCTCGCGCAGCGATACGGCAGCCGGAACCGCCGGGGAAGCCCGGCGGCGATCAGATCAGGCGCGCCGATACAGGCGGCCCTGCGAAGCGCTGCGTCAGACGCGGCGACGCTTGCGCGGGCGGCAGCCATTATGCGGCACCGGGGTCATGTCGCGGATCGCGGTGATCGAGAAGCCGACCGCCTGCAGCGCCCGCAGCGCGCTCTCGCGGCCGGAACCGGGACCGGACACCTCGATCTCGAGGGTCTCCATGCCATGCTCGCGAGCCTTCTTGCCGGCATCCTCGGCGGCGACCTGGGCGGCGTAGGGGGTCGACTTGCGCGAACCCTTGAAACCCTGGCTGCCGGCGGACGACCAGGCGATGGCGTTGCCCTGCGCGTCGGCGATGGTGATCATCGTGTTGTTGAACGTGGACAGCACGTGCGCCACGCCGGAAATGATGTTCTTGCGCTCTTTCTTACGAACGCGCGGTGCGGCGGCCTTCGCCATGGTTCTCGGATCCTGACTTGTTCATGGGCGCGCCGGAAACCGACGCGCGAGGTCGATGCGGTGCCGAAGACCGTGCGGCCCCCGGCGCCGGATCACTTCGTCGCCTTCTTCTTGCCGGCAATCGCCACCGCCTTGCCCTTGCGGGTGCGGGCGTTGGTGTGGGTGCGCTGACCGCGCACCGGCAGGCCGCGACGATGACGCAGGCCGCGATAGCAGCCCAGATCCATCAGGCGCTTGATGTTCATCGCCAGCTCGCGGCGAAGGTCGCCCTCGACCCGGAAATCGCGGTCGATCAGCTCGCGGACCTTCAGGATCTCGTCATCGGACATCTCGTTCACGCGGCGCTCCGCCGGGATGCCGAGCTGGCTGCAGATGTCCTGCGCCTTCTTCGGGCCGATGCCGAAGATGTAGGTCAGACCGATGACGACCCGCTTGTTGGTCGGAATGTTCACGCCGGCAATACGCGCCACGCCAGATACTCCTTTTCCCGGATCGCTCCGGGCCTGCACTTCCCGGCGGCACGCCAGGCATGAATGTCGACCCGGCGAGCCGGGCTAGATCGATATCGCACGGGCCGGTCCCGCGCTGGAGAATCGGCCCCCGGAAGATCGGAAGAACCGGGTCTGCGACGCTTCCGTGACGGTCGCTGGCGTAGCCCTGGCTGAGGGCGCGCACTATAGCGGCGACGCACTCGGAGTCAATGAAATCAGTTCAACTTCTCGTGAGTTCCTGGCTGCAGCGCAGCGTCGATCGCGGCGCTGACCGTGTCGATATCGGCCATGCCGTCGATCGCGTGCACCAGGCCCTGAGCCGCGTAATGCGGCAGGATCGGCGCGGTCTGCCGACGATAGGCCTCGAGCCTGGCTGCCACGGTCTCGCGCTTGTCGTCGGCGCGATGGATGAAATCGTGACTGCCGCAGACGTCGCAGGTGCCCGCGACCTTCGGCTGCTTGAAGCGCTCATGGTAGCCGGTGCCGCACTTGGCGCAGGTGAAGCGTCCGGCGATGCGCTCGGTCAGTTCCGCCTCGTCGACCTGCAGCGACAGAACGGCGTCGATCCTCAGGCCGAGCTCGGCCAGCATCGCGTCCAGCGCGGCGGCCTGCACCGTGGTGCGCGGGAACCCGTCCAGGATGAAGCCGCGCGCGCAGTCCGGACGGCGCACGCGGGCGGCCAGCATCGCGATCAGGATCTCGTCGGACACCAGACCGCCCGAATCCATCACCGCCTTGGCCTTGCGGCCGATCTCGGTGCCGCCCTGCACCTCGGCCCGCAGCATGTCGCCGGTGGAAAGCTGGACGATGCCGTGCAGTCCCTCGAGCCGCTTGGCCTGCGTGCCCTTGCCCGCGCCTGGCGGACCCAGAAAAATCAGATTCACCGTATCCTACCTCGTCCCCGCGACTTCCGGATCAGCCCCTCGTACTGGTGCGCCAGCAGGTGGGACTGGATCTGCGTCACTGTATCCATGGTCACCGATACGATGATGATCAGGCTGGTGCCACCGAAATAGAACGGCACGTTATAGCGGCTGATCAGGATCTGCGGCAGCAGGCAGACCACGACGAGATAGAGCGCGCCGATCGTGGTCAGCCGCACCAGGATGCGGTCGAGATAGTCGGCGGTGTTGGCGCCCGGCCGGATGCCGGGAATGAAGCCGCCCTGCTTGCGCAGATTGTCGGCGGTCTCCTGCGGATTGAACGCCACCGCGGCATAGAAATAGGAAAAGAACAGGATCATCGCCGCATAGAAGATCATGTAGAGCGGCCGTCCCTGGCCGAGCTGCTGGGCGAGGAAGCCGAGCCAGTGCGGCAGGTTGGCGTTGCCCGACGCGAAGCCGGACAGGGTGACCGGGATCAGCAGGACGGAGCTCGCGAAGATCGGCGGAATCACGCCGGCGGTGTTGACCTTCAGCGGCATGTGCGTCGACTCGCCGCCGGACATGCGGTTGCCGACCTGGCGCTTGGGATACTGGATCACCACCCGGCGCTGCGCCTGCTCCATGAACACGATGAAGGCGATCACCGCCGCCGCCAGCACCAGGAACAGCACCACGAAGATCGGCGACAGGCCGCCGGTGTACCCGAGTTGGAACAGGGTCGCGAGCGCATGCGGCAGGTTGGCGACGATGCCGGCGAAGATGATCAGCGAGATGCCGTTGCCGACGCCGCGCGCGGTGATCTGCTCGCCGAGCCACATCAGGAACATGGTGCCGCCGACCAGGGTCACGACGCAGGAGAAGCGGAAGAACATCCCCGGATCGACCACCGCCGACACGCCGCCGGCGGCATGCATCGATTCGAGCCCGACGGAAATCCCGTAGGCCTGGAACAGCGCGATCAGCACCGTCAGGTAGCGGGTGTACTGATTGAGCTTCTTGCGCCCGGACTCGCCCTCCTTCTTGATCGATTCCAGCGCCGGAATCGCCGAGGACATCAACTGCACGATGATGGACGCGCTGATGTAGGGCATGATGTTGAGCGCGAACACGGTCATGCGACCGAGCGCGCCGCCCGAGAACATGTCGAACATGCCCAGGATGCCGCCCTGGTTCTGCGCCAGGAGCTGTCCCATCACGTGCGCATCGACGCCCGGCACCGGGATGTAGGTGCCCAGGCGATAGATGATCAGCGCACCCAGGGTGAACCAGATCCGCTTCTTCAGCTCCGTCGCCTTGGCGAAGGTGCCGAGATTCATCGTCGATGCAAGCTGCTCGGCCGTGGAGGCCATCGCACCCGTCCCTTCTCACAAGAACAGCGCCGGCGGGAGGTCCGCGCGGCGCTGTCTGTTTAGCCTGACTGATCCGGTAAGCAAGACGGGGGCGTCGCACCCCCCTCCGTTCACGCCTCCGGCTGCGCCTTCTTGGCCACGGTGGTCTTCACCGAACCGCCGGCCTTCTCGATCGCCTCGATCGCGGCCGCCGACGCGCCGGAGACCTCGATGGTCAGCGCGCGGGTCACTTCGCCATGCGCCAGCAGGCGGACGCCGTTGACCTTGCCGGTGCCGATCAGCCGGGCGGCACGCAGCGTGTCCTCGGTGATGGTGCCAGAGGCCTCCAGCTTGCCCTCGACGACCGCCTTCTCCAGCGTGCCGATGTTGATCGGCGCGTAGACCTTGCGGAAGATGTTCTTGAAGCCGCGCTTGGGCAGGCGCCGGTAGATCGGCAACTGGCCGCCCTCGAAGCCGTTCAATGACACGCCCTCGCGCGCCTTCTGGCCCTTCACGCCCTTGCCCGACGTCTTGCCCTTGCCGGAGCCGATGCCGCGCCCGAGACGCTTCTTGCGGTAGCGCGACCCTTCGTTGTCGCGCAACTGGTTCAGTTCGACCATGTCAATCCTCCACCTTCACCAGGTGGTGCACCTTGCGGAGCATGCCGCGGACCGAGGGGGTATCCTCGAGCTCGCGCACTTTCCCGATCTTGTTCAGGCCGAGGCCGATCAGCGTCGCCTGCTGGCCGGGCTTGTGGCCGTTGCCGGACGCGATCTGCTTCACGCGGACCGTGCCCTTGGTGGCGTTCTCAGACATCGGCGCCCTCCGCGGCGGCTTCCCGCTTGCCCAGGATGTCGGAGACCTTCTTGCCGCGACGGCTCGCCACCGAGCGCGGGCTGGCGCAGCGCTCGAGCGCCGCGAAGGTCGCCTTGACCATGTTGTGCGGGTTGCGGCTGCCGAGCGACTTGGCCACCACGTCGTTGATGCCCAGGCTCTCGAACACCGCGCGCATCGGGCCACCGGCGATGATGCCGGTGCCGGCTTCCGCCGACCGCAGCACCACGTTGCCGGCACCGAAATGACCGGTCACGTCGTGATGGAGGGTGCGGCCCTCCTTCATCGGCACGCGGATCATCGTGCGCTTGGCGCGCTCGGTGGCCTTGCGGATCGCCTCCGGGACCTCGCGCGCCTTGCCGGCGCCATAGCCGACCCGGCCCTTCTGGTCGCCGACCACCACCAGGGCGGCGAAGGCGAAGCGACGTCCACCCTTCACCACCTTGGCGACGCGGTTGATGGTGACCAGCTTGTCGATCAGGTCGTCGCCTTCGCGATCCCGCTCCCGACCGCCCTCGCGGCCGCCGCGGCCGCCTTCTCTCGGTTCACGTGCCATGTCGTGACCTTTCCTCAGAAGGCGAGGCCGCCCTCGCGGGCAGCCTCCGCCAGCGCCTTGACGCGCCCATGATACAGATAGGAGCCGCGGTCGAAGACGACCTGCGACACCCCGGCGGCGATCGCGCGCTCGGCGACCAGCTTGCCGACCGCCGATGCGGCCTCGCGATCGGCGCCGGTCTTGCCCTGCTCGCGCACCGACTTGTCCAGCGACGAGGCCGAGGCCAGCGTCTTGCCGGCGACGTCGTCGATCACCTGGGCATAGATGTTCTTGCCCGAGCGGAACACCGACAGGCGCGGACGTCCGCCGGCCTTGCGGCGGAGCTGGAAGCGGAGGCGGGTGCGCCGCCGCTCCCGCAGATCCTGTTGCGTGCTCATTACTTCTTCTTGCCTTCCTTGCGCCGGATGACTTCGTTGTCGTAGCGCACGCCCTTGCCCTTGTAGGGCTCGGGGGCACGGAAGTTCCGGATATCGAGCGCAACCTGCCCGACGCGCTGCTTGTCCACGCCCTCGACCGTCACCGCCGTCGGGCGGGGGGTCGTGATCTTGATGCCGGCCGGGATCGCATAGACGACGTCATGCGAGTAGCCGAGATTCATCACCAGGTTCGAGCCCTGGACCGACGCACGGTAACCGGTGCCGGTGATCTCGAGAGTCTTGCTGTAGCCGGTCGACACGCCCTTCACCATGGCGGCGACGAGGGCGCGCGTGGTGCCCCACATCATCCGCGCCGGCGCGGCGGTGCCCTTCGGCACGACGGACACCTTGCCGTCCTCGACCGTGGTCTCGACATGGTGCGACAGCGGCAGGGTCAGTTCGCCCAGCTTGCCCTTGGCCGTCAGGATTCCGTCGACAATGGCGACATTGACGCCCTGAGGAATCTCGACGGGATATTTGCCTACGCGTGACATGCATCCCTCCTCAGAAGACCCGGCACAGAACCTCGCCGCCAACATTGGCAGCGCGGGCTTCCGCATCGGACAAGACGCCACGGGGCGTCGACAGGATCGAGACGCCAAGGCCGGCATAGACCCGGGGCAGCTCCTTGATCTTCGAATAGACACGGCGGCCCGGCTTGGAGACGCGGTGGATCTCCTTGATGACCGGCTCGCCGTCCGTGTATTTCAGCTCGATGCGCAACTGGGCGATGCCGGTGCGGATCTCCTCGAGCTGGAAGCCACGGATATAGCCTTCGCGACGCAGCGCCTCCAGGACGTTGGCGCGCAGCTTCGAGGCGGGGGCCACACAGGCTGCATGACGCGAGCGCTGTGCGTTGCGGATCCGGGTGAGCATGTCACCCAGCGGATCGGACATGGACATCTAAGTCGTGCTCCTTACCAGCTCGACTTGACCATGCCGGGAATCTGGCCGCTGCTCGCCAGATCGCGCAGCGCGATACGGCAGAGGCCGAACTTCCGGTAGTTGGCGCGCGAGCGCCCGGTCAGCTTGCAACGCAGACGGACGCGCACGCGCGAACCGTTGCGCGGCAGCTCGGCCAGCTTCAACGATGCTTCGAACCGGTCTTCCACGGGAAGCGTCCGGTCCATGACGATGTTCTTGAGAGCCGCCCGCTTGCCCTTGTCGCGGGCAGCCATCTGCTCGCGCTTGGCGTTGCGGTTGACCTGGGATGTCTTGGCCATGCCTTGTCCTAACCTTGCGGAACCTGCCGGGCCATCCCGGTGGTGTTCCAGTCCAGATTCAAACGATCGAAAACGGATATCCGACCGGTCGCCGCCCCCTCAGGAGGCAGCGAACGGCAGATCGAACGCCTTCAACAATGCCTTCGCCTCGGCATCGGTCTTCGCGGTCGTCACGAAGATTATGTCCATGCCGCGGACCTGGTCCACCTTATCGTAGTCGATCTCCGGAAACACAATCTGTTCCTTGAGCCCCATGGCGAAATTGCCGCGACCGTCGAAGCCCTTGTTCGCCGGCAGACCGCGGAAGTCGCGCACGCGCGGCATCGCGATCGTCACCAGACGATCCAGGAACTCGTACATCTTGGCGCGACGCAGCGTCACCTTGGTGCCGATCGGCAGACCCTCGCGGATCTTGAAGCCGGCGATCGCCTTCTTCGCCACCGTCTTCACCGGCTTCTGGCCGGCGATCAGGGTCAGCTCGGCCACCGCAGCGTCGAGCTTCTTCTGGTCGCCGGCGGCCTCGCCGACGCCCATGTTGATGACGATCTTCTCCAGGCGCGGCACCTGCATCACGTTCTTGTAGCCGAACTGCTCGCGCAGCGCCGCCCGCATCTCGTCGTTGTAGCGCTGCTGCATCCGCGGCAGGGCGCGCTTTTCCGTCGTCTCTGACATTGGCCCAGCCCCCCTCAGCTCTCGATGACTTCGCCGGTCGCCTTGGCGACGCGGACCTTGCTGCCGCCCTCGAGCACCCGGAACCCGACCCTGGTCGGCTTGCCGCTCTTGGGATCGACCAGCTTCAGGTTGGACAGGTGGATCGGCGCCTCGCGCTCGATGATCCCGCCCGGCTCGCCCATGCGGGTCGGCTTGGTGTGGCGCTTGGCGATCGCCACGCCGCGCACGACCGCCTTGTTGGCGGCGGGCGACACCGACAGCACCTCGCCACGGGTCCCCTTCGAGGATCCGGTGATCACGACGACCTGGTCGCCCTTCTTGATGCGCGCGGCCATCACAGCACCTCCGGCGCCAGAGAGATGATCTTCATGAACTTGCGCGCACGCAGTTCGCGAACCACCGGGCCGAAGATGCGGGTGCCGATCGGCTCGGACTGCTTGTTGATCAGCACGGCCGCGTTGCGATCGAAGCGGATCGCGCTTCCGTCCGCGCGGCGCACCGGGAAGCTGGTACGCACGATCACCGCCTGGTGCACGTCGCCCTTCTTCACCTTGCCGCGCGGGATCGCCTCCTTGATGGAGACGACGATCACGTCGCCGACCGAGGCGGTCTTCCGCTTGGAACCGCCCAGCACCTTGATGCACTGCACCCGACGCGCGCCGCTATTGTCGGCGACGTCCAGGTTGGTCTCGGGATGGATCATTGGTCTCTAGCCCCTCAGGCCGACGCGACAGGCGCGGCGTCGGTGGCCGCCGCGGCTTCGCCCATCGGCGTGCCGTTGCGATTCACGACGGTCCACGTCTTGCGCTTGCTGATCGGCGGGCACTCGATGATGCGCACGGTGTCGCCGACCTTGCATTCATTGGCTTCGTCATGCGCCGCGTACTTCTTCGAGCGGCGGATGAACTTCTTGTAGAGCGGATGAATGATGCGACGATCGACGAGGACCGTAATGGTCTTGTCCATCTTGTCGCTGGTCACCCGCCCGGTGAGGACGCGCCTCGGCATCGTCCGTCTCCTCTCAGGACTTGGCCACGGCGGCTGCCGCGACCTTCTTGTTCGCATGCTGCACGGTCTTGAGGCGCGCGATCTCGCGACGCACCTCGCGCACCCGGCTGGCGCCTTCAGTCTGTCCGACCGCACGCTGGAAGCGCAGGTTGAACTGCTCCTTCTTCAGGTCGAGCAGGATCGTGCTCAGCTCGTCCTCGGTCTTCGCCCGGAGTTCGGACGGCTTGGTCGCCTTTGCCATCTCACGCCTCCCCGATGCGGGTCACGAACTTGGTCTTGATCGGCAGCTTGGCCGCACCGAGAGCCAGCGCCTGCTTGGCGAGCTCCACCGGAACGCCATCGATCTCGAACACGATGCGGCCCGGCTTGACCCGCGCCACCCAGAACTCGGGCGACCCCTTGCCGGAGCCCATGCGGACCTCGGCAGGCTTCGTCGAGACCGGCACGTCCGGAAAGATCCGGATCCAGACGCGTCCGGCGCGCTTCATAGCGCGGGTGATGGCGCGACGCGAGGCTTCGATCTGCCGGGCAGTCACGCGCTCGGGTTCGAGCGCCTTCAGGCCGAACGCGCCGAAGTTCAGCGTGGTGCCGCCCTTGGCCAGACCGTGGATCCGACCCTTGTGGGCCTTGCGGAATTTCGTCCGCTTTGGAGAGAGCATCTTCTTCTACCTTCAAGCGGCTTTAGCGCTGCGGCGCCTGTTCGGCGGCGCGACGGTCCTGCGACGACGGGTCGTGGGTCAGGATCTCGCCCTTGAAGATCCAGACCTTCACGCCGCACGTGCCGTAGGTGGTCTTGGCGGTGGCGACGCCGTAGTCGATCTCGGCGCGCAGCGTGTGCAGCGGCACCCGGCCCTCGCGATACCACTCGACGCGGGCGATCTCTGCGCCGCCGAGACGGCCGCCGCAATTGATGCGGATGCCCTGCGCGCCCAGACGCATCGCCGACTGCACCGAGCGCTTCATCGCGCGACGGAAGGCGACGCGACGCTCGAGCTGCTGGGCGATGTTCTCCGCCACGAGCTGCGCATCGATCTCGGGCTTGCGGATCTCGACGATGTTCAGCGCCACGTCGGACTTCGCCATGCGGGCGAGATCCTTGCGCAGAACGTCGATGTCCTGGCCCTTCTTGCCGATCACCACGCCGGGACGCGCGGCATAGATCGTCACCCGCGGCTTCTTCGCCGGGCGCTCGATCACCACCCGCGACACGCCGGCGCCCGACAGCTTCTTGCGCAGGTAGGTGCGCAGCTTCAGGTCGTCATGCAGCAGCTTGGAATAGTCGGCGCCGGCGTACCAGCGGCTGTCCCAGGTGCGGTTGATGCCGAGCCGCAGCCCGATCGGATTGACCTTGTGACCCATGGCTCAGGCCGCCTTCTGCTCGGTGTTGGAGTCGGCCTTCGGCTTCTCCGCCACCACGATCTTCAGATGGCTGAAGAACTTCTCGATCTGCGCCGAAC
Organism: uncultured Rhodospirillales bacterium; assembly: GCA_903844135.1. GTDB lineage: Bacteria > Pseudomonadota > Alphaproteobacteria > Acetobacterales > Acetobacteraceae > Lichenicola. The sequence continues at coordinate 45,458 of CAIMSN010000099.1, forward strand.
GGCCGCGACCACGCGCATGGAAGCGACGCATCACCAGCGCCTTGCCGACCTCGGCATGGGTGACGACGAGCTGGTCGACGTCGAGCTGGTGGTTGTTCTCGGCATTGGCGATCGCGCTCTCGAGCGTCTTCTTCACCGCGAGCGCGATACGGCGCTTGCTGAAGGTCAGCGTCGCCACCGCCTGGCCGACCGGCTTGTTGCGGATCAGGCCGGCCACCAGATTCAGCTTGCGCGGGCTGACGCGGATGTTGCGGGTGATCGCCTGCGCCTCGGTCTCGCCGAGTGTGCGCGCATGCTTGGGCTTGCTCATCCCCGCCTCGCCTTCTTGTCGGAGGAATGCCCCGTGAAGGTGCGGGTCGGCGAGAACTCGCCGAACTTGTGTCCGACCATGTTCTCGTTGACCTGCACCGGCAGGAACTTGTGACCATTATAGACGCCGAAGACCAGGCCGACGAACTGCGGCAGGATCGTGGAGCGACGCGACCAGATCTTGATCACCTCGTTACGACCCGATGCGCGCGACGCCTCGGCCTTGTTCAGCAAATACCCGTCCACGAACGGGCCTTTCCAGACGGAACGTGCCATCTCTGTTCGTGCCTCTTACTTGCCGGTCTTGCGGCGACGGATGATCAGGCTATCCGTGCGCTTGTTGGTGCGCGTCTTGTAGCCCTTGGTCGGCTTGCCCCACGGGGTGACCGGGTGGCGGCCACCCGAGGTGCGGCCCTCGCCGCCGCCGTGCGGATGGTCGACCGGGTTCATGACCACGCCGCGGTTGTGCGGCCTGCGGCCCATCCAGCGGGCGCGGCCGGCCTTGCCGAAGCTCTGGTTCATGTTGTCCGGGTTGGACACCGCGCCGACCGTGGCCATGCACTCGCCGCGCACGACGCGCAGCTCGCCGGACTGCAGCTTCACCTGGGCGTAGCCGCTATCCTTGCCGACCAACTGGGCGTAGGTGCCGGCGGAGCGCGCGACCTTGCCGCCGGCGCCCTGCTTCAGCTCGATATTGTGCACGATGGTGCCGACCGGGATCGCCGACAGCGGCATCGCGTTGCCCGGCTTGATGTCGACCCGCGCGCCGGCGATCACCTGGTCGCCCGCCTTGATGCGCTGCGGCGCCAGGATGTAGGCCAGCTCGCCGTCGGCATACTTCACCAGCGCGATGAACGCGGTGCGGTTCGGGTCGTACTCCAGGCGCTCGATGGTGCCGACCACGTCGAACTTGCGACGCTTGAAGTCGACATAGCGATAGGTCTGCTTGTGCCCGCCGCCGCGGAACCGCGAGGTGGTGCGGCCATGGTTGTTGCGGCCGCCGGTCTTGTGCTTGCCCTCGGTGAGGGTCTTGACCGGCTTGCCCTTCCACAGCTCGCTGCGGTCGATCAGGACCGTGCCGCGCAGCGACGCCGTGACCGGCTTGAAATGCTTGAGTGCCATCTGCTCTACCCCGCGTCAGGCGAGCCGTGCCGAGAGGTCGATCGACTGACCCTCAGCAAGCTGCACGAACGCCTTCTTGACGTCGGAACGAACACCCGGACGGCCGCGGAAGCGCTTGGTCTTGCCCTTCTGCACCAGCGTGTTCACGCCCAGGACCTTCACCCCGAACAGACCCTCGACCGCCGCCTTGATCTGCGGCTTGGTCGCATCGATCGCGACGCGGAACACCACCTGGTTCTTCTCCGACAGCGCGGTCGCCTTCTCGGTGATCACGGGCGCGCGGACGATGTCGTACATCGCCTCGCGGGACATGCGCTCCGCCTGGCGGCGGATGGCGAGAATGTCGGTCATGCCAGGCGCTCCTTCAGCCCTTCGACCCCGGCCTGCGTGATCACCAGGATCTCGTGGTTCAGGATGTCGTAGACGTTGGCGCCGACCGACGGCAGCACGTCGATCCTGGCGATATTGCGGGCAGCGCGGGAGAAGCCCTCGTCGACCGTGCCGTCGACGAACAAAGCCGAGTTCCAGCCCAGCACCTTCAGCTTGGCGGCGAGTTCCGCGGTCTTGGCCATGCCGTTGGCGACGTCGATCACCACCAGCTTGCCGTCGGCGGCCTTCTGCGACAGCGCCGAGATCAGGCCGAGACGACGCACCTTCTTCGGCAGGTCGTAGCCATGGTCGCGCACGACCGGGCCATGCACCACGCCGCCGGTGCGGAACTGCGGTGCCCGCAGCGAGCCCTGACGGGCGTTGCCGGTGCCCTTCTGCTTGTACGGCTTGCGGGTGGTGCCCGACACCTCGCCCATGCCCTTCACCTTGTGGGTGCCGGCACGGCGCTTGGCGAGCTGCCAATGGACCACGCGCGCCATGATGTCGCTGCGCGGGGTCGCCCCGAAAATCTCCTCGGGCAGGCTGGTCGAACCAGCGCTGCCGTTATCGAGGGTCTTGATGTCGAAATCCATGTCCCTCTTCCTCAGCCAGCCGTCGCGTCGGACGCGGGTGCGTCCTTGACCGCCAGCGCCGCCGGATACGGCGCGTCGGCATGGCGAGCCTTCTTGATCGCATCGCGAACCAGAACGAATTCGTTCTTGCCGCCGGGGATCGCGCCCCGGATCATCAGCAGGTTCTTCTCTACGTCCACCAGCGCCACCTCAAGATTGAGGGTGGTGACGCGCTCGTGGCCGAGGTGGCCGGCCATCTTCTTGTTCTTGAAGGTCTTGCCCGGATCCTGACGGTTACCGGTCGAACCCAGCGAACGATGGCTGACCGACACGCCGTGGGTGGCCTCGAGGCCGCGGAAGTTCCAGCGCTTCATGCCGCCGGCGAACCCCTTGCCCTTGCTGGTCCCGGTCACGTCCACCTTCTGGCCGACCACGAAATGCGCGGCGGTCAGGGTGGCGCCCGATTCCAGCACCGCGTCCTCGGCGACGCGGAACTCGACGAGCTTGCGCTTCGGCTCCACCTTCACCCGGGCGAAATGCCCGCGGTTCGGCTTGGTGACGTTCTTCACCTTGGGCGTCCCGATCCCGAGCTGGACGGCGGTGTAGCCGTCGCGCTCCTGCGTTCGAGTATCGACCACCTGCAACGTGTCGAGATGCAGGACGGTGACGGGCACGTGGGTCCCGTCTTCCCTGAAGATCCGGGACATGCCCAGCTTCTTTGCGATCAATCCGGTGCGCATCGTCTGGACCTTACAGCTTGATCTCGACGTCCACGCCGGCGGCGAGGTCGAGCTTCATGAGGGCGTCCACGGTCTGCGGTGTCGGCTCGACGATGTCGAGCAGCCGGCGATGAGTCCGGATCTCGAACTGCTCGCGGCTTTTCTTGTCCACGTGAGGGGAACGGTTGACGGTGAATTTCTCGATATGCGTCGGCAGCGGGATAGGACCCCGAACCCGCGCACCCGTACGCTTCGCCGTGTTCACGATCTCCTTCGTGCTGTTGTCCAGCACGCGGTGATCGTACGCCTTCAGGCGAATGCGGATGTTCTGGTTGTCCATTTTAACGATCAGTCCAACTTCAGGTTCGGGGTCTTGCCGCGTGTGCCGCTCAGGCCTGGATCGACGCCACGACGCCGGCGCCGACGGTCCGGCCGCCCTCGCGGATGGCGAAGCGCAGGCCCTCGTCCATGGCGATCGGCGCGATCAGCTCGACATCCATCGACACGTTGTCGCCCGGCATGACCATCTCCACGCCCTCGGCGAGCTGGACCACGCCCGTCACGTCGGTGGTGCGGAAGTAGAACTGCGGACGATAGTTGGTGAAGAACGGCGTATGACGGCCGCCCTCTTCCTTCGTCAGGATGTACGCCTCGGCCTTGAACTTGGTGTGCGGGGTGATCGAGCCCGGCTTGGCCAGGACCTGGCCGCGCTCGACGTCCTCGCGCTTGGTGCCGCGCAGCAGCGCGCCGATATTGTCGCCGGCTTGCCCGCGATCGAGCAGCTTGCGGAACATCTCGACGCCGGTGACGGTGGTCTTGACGGTGTTCTTAATGCCGACGATCTCGACTTCCTCGCCGACATTCACCACGCCGCGCTCGACGCGGCCGGTAACGACGGTGCCGCGGCCGGAGATCGAGAACACGTCCTCGATCGGCATCAGGAACGGACGGTCGATCGCGCGCTCGGGCTGCGGGATGTAGTCGTCGACCGCCTTCATCAGCGCCAGAACGGCCTTCTCGCCGAGCTCCGGGTCGCCGTCATTGAGGGTGACGACCGCCGAGCCCTTGACGATGGGGATGTCGTCGCCCGGGAACTGGTAGGAGGAGAGCAGCTCGCGCACTTCCATCTCGACCAGCTCGAGCAGCTCCGGGTCGTCGACGAGATCGACCTTGTTCAGGAACACCACCAGCGCCGGGACGCCGACCTGGCGGGCCAGCAGGATGTGCTCGCGGGTCTGCGGCATCGGGCCGTCGGCGGCGGACACGACCAGGATCGCGCCGTCCATCTGCGCGGCGCCGGTGATCATGTTCTTCACGTAGTCGGCGTGGCCAGGGCAGTCGACGTGCGCGTAGTGGCGGTTGGCGGTCTCGTACTCGACGTGGGCGGTCGAGATGGTGATGCCGCGCGCCCGCTCTTCCGGCGCCTTGTCGATCTGGTCGTACGCGGTGAAGGTCGCACCGCCGCTCTTGGCCAGCGTCTTGGTGATCGCGGCCGTCAGCGACGTCTTGCCATGATCGACGTGGCCGATCGTGCCAATGTTGCAGTGCGGCTTGTTCCGCTCGAATTTAGCCTTTGCCATCGTCTCTCTCCGTTGACCCGCCGCCCTCGCTCAGTGGCGGGCGCGTCGGTCGGTCGGGTTGGAAGGGGTCTGTGTGGAGCTCAGTTACCAGCGATAATGGCTGAAGGCCTTGTTGGCCTCGGCCATGCGATGCGTGTCTTCGCGCTTCTTCACGGCCGAACCGCGGTTGTTCACCGCGTCCATCAGCTCGTTCGACAGCCGGTCCTGCATCGTGTGCTCGCCGCGCTTGCGCGAGCTGTCGATGAGCCAGCGGATCGCCAGAGCCTGGCGGCGCTCGGTGCGGACCTCGACCGGCACCTGGTAGGTGGCGCCGCCGACGCGGCGCGAACGCACCTCGACGGCCGGCTTCACGTTGTCGAGCGCCTCGTGGAACATGCGCACCGGATCGGCGGCGGAGCCGCCACGGCGGCGCATGCTCTCGAGCGCACCATAGACGATGCTCTCTGCGGTCGACTTCTTGCCATCATACATCAGCGCATTCATGAAGCGCGTGATGACGATGTCTCCGAACTTGGGATCGGGAAGGATTTCACGCTTTACGGCGCGACGGCGGCGGCTCATGCCCTGATATCCTCTTACTTCGGCCGCTTGGCGCCGTAGAGCGAACGGCGCTTGCGACGCTTGGCGATGCCCTGGGTGTCGAGCACGCCACGCAGGATGTGATAGCGAACGCCCGGAAGATCCTTCACGCGCCCGCCGCGGATCAGCACGACGCTGTGCTCCTGCAGGTTGTGACCCTCGCCGGGGATGTAGCTGACGACTTCGAAGCCATTGGTCAGGCGCACCTTGGCGACCTTACGCAGCGCCGAATTCGGCTTCTTCGGGGTGGTGGTGTAGACGCGCGTGCAGACGCCGCGCTTCTGCGGGCAACCCTCGAGCGCGGGGACCTTGTTGCGCTTGGGCGCGGGCTCGCGTCCCTTGGCAATCAGTTGGTTGATGGTCGGCATACGCCCTTCCCAATCCTCAAAGTCTGTCGGCAGCCCCACCCCAAGGACCGGGACGGGTTCCACCATTCACAACGAAATGCCGCCCGAACGGGATGACCCATTCTGAGCGGGGTGTTACCACGCGCGGCCTTGGCCCCCTGTAGTAACGGGGGCGGTGCCGCACGCGAGGTGCTGCATCAGGCGGCGACCACCTTCCAGGAACGAGTGTCCGAGGACGGGGCTAGCCGAGGGCCGCTGTCTAAGGGCGGCAGGGCCCGGAGTCAAGTAAATGCGCGGGCCGGAGGCGACGATTCGCCGTGCCGGCGGCTTCGGGGAGCCATGCAGGCGGCGCATCCACGCGAAGGACTGGAATCTGCGGCGTGAGACACATCAGCAAGACCCCTCGTCGACGGAGACCGCCGTGCCAACCCAGGGCATCCAACGCACCACCCGATCGGGCTGGCGGCAGGGATGCTCGACCAACCAGGCAAGACGGGTTCTTCGTGGTGGAGAAGCGCCTCGTGCTGAAGCGGCCCGGCCCAGGCTGGCTGGACGGCGTGGGTGTGCCGAGACGTCCGGTAACGGGCCATGATTTATCAAGACGGGTCCAATGTCGGCCGAAGAGCGATCCGGTTCAGTCGACCGGACTTATCGTCTGCTCATACGTCTTGCCGTCGTACCAATCGGGCAGGCCAAGCCTTCGTTCCAGTGACCGGTAGCGCGGATCGTCCGGGCTGTAGCCGCGATCCAGGACGGTGCCGTCGAGCATCAGGAACCCGGTCCATTCCCGCGTCGCCGAGCAATAGCGTCCGGACAGCGCGTCCGACAAGGTGGCGCCATCGCAGTTATAGAAGACCTCGACGAACTGGTGGTGGATGGTCCGTCTGCAGGCCCATCCCTCTATCCACCGGCTCGGGCCTTTGCCGATCCGCCTGGCGCCATAGGCCCGTGGCACTTCGGTCGACGGGATGGGGACCAGCCGGCGCTTGGAACCGGGCGGCTGCACCCAGAGCATCTGCTGCATGATGATGTCGTGCTTCGCATCGCGCTGCGTCATCGTCGTAAAGCGTGAGCCACCGCACGTCAGGACATGCAGGGTGATGTCGAAGAGGCCGCGCGCGATGCTGCTCTCGGTATCGGCGCCCGCGACGAGCAGGAAGATCGACAGCCCCGTCGCGGATCGCAGGTCGACGATGAATGTTGGCAGCGAGATATCGATCGCCCTCTTGCTGGGTGATGTCCTGTCGGATGCCTCCCGGCAGCGACGACCTGCATCGTCTCTCCACTGAGAGCCGCAGCCTATCCGTCCCCAGCGGGGCGCACGGCACGAAAAAGCCGGCCGGGTTGCCCCGGCCGGCCCATCGCGCCCTGCGGCAGCGTGCTTGCTACTCCGCCGCCTTGACCGCCTGGTTGGTCGGCATGTCGCGGCCCAGCACGCGCTGCTGGTCGCGGCCGGCGGCCACGGCGCGCAGCTTGTTCATCACCGAGCCGGTGCCCGCCGGGATCAGGCGGCCGACGATGACGTTCTCCTTGAGGCCGTTCAGCGTATCGACCTTGCCGGCGGTGGCCGCCTCGGTCAGCACGCGCGTGGTCTCCTGGAACGACGCGGCCGAGATGAAGGAATGGGTCTGCAGCGAGGCCTTGGTGATGCCCTGCAGCACCGGCATCGCCTGCGCCGGACGCTCGTTCTCGCGAACCCGCTTCTCGTTCTCCATCTCGAACTCGATCCGGTCGACGGTCTCGCCGATCAGATAGGTCGTGTCGCCGGGCTCGAGCACCTCGACCTTCTGCAGCATCTGGCGAACGATCACCTCGATATGCTTGTCGTTGATCTTCACGCCCTGCAGCCGGTAGACGTCCTGGATCTCGTTGACCAGGTAGTCCGACAGCGCCTCGACGCCCAGCACCTTGAGGATGTCGTGCGGGACGCGCGGACCGTCGACCAGCGGATCGCCCTTGCGGACGAAATCGCCTTCCTGGACCGACACGTGCTTGCCCTTCGGCACCAGGTAGTCGGTCTCCTCGCCGGTCTCGTCGTTCTTGACGATGACGCGGCGCTTGGCCTTGTAGTCCTTGCCGAATTCGATGCGGCCATCGGTCTCGGCGATGATCGCATGGTCCTTCGGACGGCGCGCCTCGAACAGTTCCGCGACGCGCGGCAGACCGCCGGTGATGTCGCGCGTCTTGGAGCCCTCGCGCGGGATGCGCGCCAGCACGTCGCCGGCATGCACCACGGCGCCGTTCTCGACCGAGAGGATCGAGTCCGGGGACAGGAAGTAGCGGGCCTCGCCGCCATTGGCGAGCTTGAGCACCTCGCCCTTCTCGTCTTTGAGCTGCAGGCGCGGACGCAGGTCCACGCCCTTGGCCGCCTGCTTGTAGTCGACCACCACCTTGGAGGTCAGGCCGGTGACCTCGTCCATGCGCTCCACCAGGGTGATCGAGTCGATCAAGTCGAGATATTCCACCGTGCCGGCGCGCTCGGTGATGATCGGCAGGGTGTACGGGTCCCACTCGGCCAGCTTCTGCTGGCGGACCACGGTGGCGCCCTCGTCGACCAGCAGGCGGGCGCCGTACGGCACCCGGAAGCGGGCGCGCTCGGTGCCCTTTTCGTCCGACAGCACGATCTCGCAGTTGCGCGACATCACCACCGGCACGCCCTGGCTGTTCTGCACCACGTTGCGGTTCTTCACCACCACCACGCCGTCGTGCGACGCCTCGACCATCGACTGCTCGGCGCCACGCTGCGCCGCACCGCCGATATGGAAGGTGCGCATGGTGAGCTGGGTGCCGGGCTCGCCGATCGACTGCGCCGCGATCACGCCGACCGCCTCGCCGATATTGACCGAGGTGCCGCGGGCCAGGTCGCGGCCGTAGCACAGGCCGCAGACGCCGACCCTGCTGTCGCAGGTCAGCACCGAGCGGATCAGCATGCTCTCGACCGCCGCCTTCTCGACCAGCTCGGCTTCCGCCTCGCCGATCAGCGTGTTGCGCGGCAGCACCAGGGTGCCGTCGACCGGGTTCATCACGTCGGACGCGGTGGTGCGGCCGAGGATGCGCTCGGACAGAGAGGAGACGACTTCGCCGCCATCCATCACCGCGCGCACGGTCAAGCCGCGCTCGGCACCGCAATCGTCCTCGACGATGATGCAGTCCTGCGCCACGTCGACCAGGCGGCGGGTCAGGTAGCCGGAGTTCGCGGTCTTCAGCGCCGTGTCCGCGAGGCCCTTGCGGGCGCCGTGGGTGGAGGTGAAGTAGTCGAGCACCGACAGGCCTTCCTTGAAGTTGGCGATGATCGGCTGCTCGATGATCTCGCCGGACGGCTTGGCCATCAGGCCGCGCATGCCGGCAAGCTGCTTCATCTGCGCCGGCGAGCCGCGCGCGCCGGAATGGCTCATCATCCAGACCGAGTTGGTCTGCTTGCCGACTTCCTGGCGCGAGATCTCCTTCATCATCGCCGCCTGCACCTCGTCGGTGCAGCGCGACCAGGCATCGACCACCTTGTTGTAGCGCTCGCCGGCAGTGATCAGACCGTCCTGGTACTGCTGCTCGAACTCCTTCACCTCGGCGGTGGTCTTCTCCACCAGCGGCCACTTGGCGTCAGGGATGATCATGTCGTCCTTGCCGAACGAGATGCCGGCCTTGGCGGCCTGGCCGAAGCCGAGCCCCATCAGCCGGTCGGCGAAGATCACGCATTCCTTCTGGCCGCAGTGACGATAGACCGCGTCGATCACGTCGGACACATTCTTCTTGGTCAACTGCTTGTTCAGGAGCGAGAACGGCACCGCGGCGTGCTTGGGCAGGATCTGCGCCAGCAGCATGCGGCCGGGCGTGGTGACCACGGTCTCGCGGGTCTTGTTGCCGTCGGCATCGACGCTCTCGTAGCGGGCGCGGATCTTGTCGTGCAGATGCACCGCCTTGGCCGTGAGCGCGAACTCGATCTCGCCGATCGAGCCGAACGCCGGCGCGCCGATCTTGGTGACGCGGCCCTCGGCATCGTACTCGTTTTGGTCCGGGGTCTGGCGGAACTCGGCCGTCTCCAGCGACAGATAGTACAGCCCGAGCACGATGTCCTGGCTCGGCACGATGATCGGCTTGCCGTTCGCTGGGCTGAGGATGTTGTTGGTCGACATCATCAGCACGCGGGCCTCGAGCTGCGCCTCGAGACTGAGCGGCACGTGCACCGCCATCTGGTCGCCGTCGAAGTCGGCGTTGAACGCGGTGCAGACCAGCGGGTGTAACTGGATCGCCTTGCCCTCGATCAGCACCGGCTCGAACGCCTGGATGCCGAGACGATGCAGGGTCGGCGCGCGGTTCAGCATCACCGGATGCTCGCGGATCACCTCCTCCAGGATGTCCCAGACCTCCGGACGCTCCTTCTCCACCATCCGCTTGGCGGCCTTGATGGTGGTGGCGTGACCGTACTTCTCGAGCTTGGAGTAGATGAACGGCTTGAACAGCTCGAGCGCCATCTTCTTCGGCAGGCCGCACTGGTGCAGCTTGAGCTCGGGTCCGACGACGATCACCGACCGGCCGGAATAGTCGACGCGCTTGCCGAGCAGGTTCTGGCGGAAGCGGCCCTGCTTGCCCTTGAGCATGTCGGACAGCGACTTCAGCGGACGCTTGTTGGCGCCGGTGATGGCGCGGCCGCGACGGCCGTTATCGAACAGCGCGTCGACGCTCTCCTGCAGCATGCGCTTCTCGTTGCGCACGATGATGTCCGGCGCGCGCAGCTCGATCAGCCGCTTGAGGCGGTTGTTGCGGTTGATGACGCGGCGATAGAGATCGTTGAGGTCGGAGGTGGCGAAGCGGCCGCCGTCGAGCGGCACCAGCGGACGCAGCTCGGGCGGGATCACCGGCACGACGTCCAGGATCATCCAGTCCGGCTTGGAGCCGCTCTC